>JAFAZM010000281.1 GCA_019239785.1 Sphingomonadaceae bacterium | reverse complement strand
GGAGGTCGAGCAGCAGGCGCAGAGGATGCACTCGTAAAGGCCGTCCAGCTTCGCGCGGTCCTCGGGCGATTGCAGCCGCTCGCCCGAAGGCGGCGGCGTCTTCGTCTTCAGCCAGGGCTCGATCGAGGCATATTGCCGGTAAAAATGGGTGAAATCGGGCACCAGGTCTTTGATCACGTCCATGTGCGGCAGCGGCGTGATCCTGATCTCGCCGCTCAGATCCTCGATAGCGGTGGTGCAGGCGAGGCCGTTGCGGCCGTTCAAATTCATCGAGCAGGAGCCGCAAATCCCCTCGCGGCAGGAGCGGCGGAAGGTGAGGCCCGGATCCTGCTCCGCCTTGATCTTGATGAGCGCGTCGAGGACCATCGGCCCGCAGGAGTCGAGATCGACCTCGAACCGGTCGTAGCGGGGATTCTCGCCGGCGTCCGGATCGTAGCGGTAGATCTTGAACGACTTGGTCCGCTTCGCGCCGGCCGGCGCCGCGTGCGCCTTGCCCTTCCCGATCTTGCTGTTCTTCGGAAGCGTGAATTCGGCCATCTGCTCTTCCCTTTGCGTGCAAGCCGATAGCCTTTGCAGGAGGGCGGAGCAAAGCATTTTCAGGCGGCGCGGCGCTCCAGCAGCGAGGCGGCGATGTCGTAGGTGCGCTGGTTGTCGACGTCGATCGCATGGGCGCCGTCGGCAAGCACGACCGCGGAGATGCGCGCGCCGAAGCGGCGGCTGACCCGCCGCGCCGCGCCCTCGAGCGAGATGCGGGCGAAGCGCAGCAGCAGCAGGTTGAAGAAGCCGAAGGCGCGCCCGATCCGCATCGGATTCTTCGCGAACTGTCCGCCTTCGCGGAAGGTCTCGGCGAGGCGCAGGCCGCGGTGCGAGAGGCCGTAGAGGTTGCAGTTCGAGAATTCGCCGTCGCTGAACCGATAGAAGCGGCGCTGGCCCTGCGGATGGGCGGCGAGCACATCCTCCTTGCGGGCGAGCGCGGCGACCCCATCCTCGCCGGCGGCAAGAGCGGCGGCGACCTGCAGCACCGCGCCCGGGGTCAGCAGCACATTGTCGGCGGTGGTGATGACGATCGGGCCGTCCAGGCCCTCGGCTGCGGCATAGAGGCTGTCCGGGAGCGTTGCCGCGGCGGCGGCGAAACGGATCGGCAGGGCGGAGGCGGCGGCGACCGGGGCAAGCATCGTCTCGGCCCCGGCCTCGACCGAGATGGTGACGCCGGCGATCCCCTCCACCTGCTCCAGCGCCGCAAGGACATGGGCGAGCAAAGGCTTGCCGCCGATCGGCACCAGGCATTTGTGGGTGACGCCCGCCGCCTCGGCGAGCGGATCGAGCCTGCCGTCGCGCTGGGCGGCGAGGATGATCACGCCGAAGGGTTCAGCCATCGAGCAGGCCGTGCCGCCTCAGCCCCTCGTAGAGGATCGTCTCGATCAATTGGGCCTGGCTCAGCCCGGCCCGCACCGCCGAGCGGCCGAACACCTTCTCCGACCAGAGATTGGCCTGGAGGTTGACCTCGAGGAAGTCGCAGGCGCCGGTCTCGCGGTCGAGGCGGAACTCGTAGCGGCCATAGTCGAACGGCCGGAATTCCTGCGCGATCGTCTTCGTCATCTCGGCGATGCGCGGCACCCATTCCGCGTCGTCGAACGCGACCAGCTGATATTTGTGGCCGCGCTCGACCAGGTCGCGCTTCTCGTAATAGGTGCGCAAATGGGTCGGATCGGCCTGCTCGAACAGCATCATCGGCATCACCACCGGCGCGCCGTCGACCGTGATCACCGGCACCTCGACGTCGCTGCCGTTGAGGAACGGCTCGACGATCGCGTCATGGCCCTGGCTGTGAATGTCGGCGATCGCCGCCTCGACGCCGGCCCAGTCGCGCGCGTCCTGCACCCCCCAGCTCGCCGAGGAGGCGTTGGGCTTGATCACGATCCGCTCGCCTTCCGGGCAGCGAGCCCGGTCGACCGGGGCGCCGCGGCGGTAGATCGCCCAGGGTGCGGTCGGGATGCCGCGCGCCGCCGCGCAGAGCTTGGAGAGATGCTTGTCGTCGGCGAGGCCGCGCAGGATCGGGCTCGCGCCGAGATAGGGCAGGCCGAGCCGCGTGCAGAGCAGGGGCAGCATCATCTCGCTGTTGAGGAAGCCGCCGCGGTTCAGCAGCGGGAAGACGAAGTCGGCGTCCGGCCGGGTGAACAGGTCCTCGTAATTGTCGGACAGGCTGAGGTTCAGGCCGAGCGATTGCAGCACCTCGCGGGTCTCGACATGGTAGAGGGCGTGGTTGCCGTCCTCCGGATGCAGACCGCCGCCCCATTTTGCATGCTTGGCGATGAACAGGATGCGCAGCCGCTCCTTGGCTTCCGCCGGAATGACGCGCGGTTCGATGGCTTGGCTCACTGGGAATGGCGACCTTTGCGACGAAAATAGGAGCGCGGCCCTTGTTCCCCCGCCGGACCGGCCTGTATGGCCCCGCGAGTTAGTCGCGCGGCGAGGCCTGTGCAAGATCGATGACCCCGCCCGAAAGCATTTCCGCGGCCACCCTGATGACCGGAGGCGGCGACGCCCGCATCCGTCTCGGTCCGGCCACCGGCCTCAACCGCTATTTCAGCGCGCCGCGGCCGCGCGACCTGCTGGCCTATGCCTCCTCGACCGCGAACGACATCTCGCCGGCCGCTTATGAAGCGGCGGAGCGGGTGCTCGCCGAGCTCGGTCCGGCCTTCTCCGCCCCCGCCTATGCCGCGCGGCTGGAGGCATTGCGCGGGCGGATCCGCCGCGCCTACGGCGTCGCCGACGAGGTCGCGATCGTGTTCGCGCCGTCCGGCACCGACCTCGAATATGTCGCCCTGGCCTGCGTGCGCGGGCGCGGCAGCGGCGGCACCAATGCGATCCTGCTCGGCGCCGACGAGGTCGGCAGCGGCTGCATCCAGAGCGCGCACGGCCTGTTCTTCGCCAGGGAGACCGCGCTCGACGTCGAGGTGACGCCCGGCGCGCCGGTGCCGGGGCTTGGTGGCGCCGCGGTCGACCTGATCGACGTGCCAGTCCGCGATGCGGCCGGCAAGGTCCGCCCCTCGGGCGAGATCGCCGACCTGATGGCGGCTTCGATCGCCGGCGCCGCGGCCGCCGATCGTCACAGCCTCGTCCATATCGTCCACGGCTCCAAGACCGGCCTGATCCTCCCCTCGCTGGACGATGTCGACCGGCTCGCGAACCCGCGCGCGACCCTGGTCGTCGACGCCTGCCAGGCGCGGATCACCGGGGCGGCGGTGAACGACTATCTGGTGCGCGGTGCGATCGTCTTCGTCACCGGCTCCAAGTTCATGGGCGGGCCGCCGTTCAGCGGCTTCGCTTTGGTGCCGCGCGCGTTCGCCGATGCGGCCGCGCCTTTGCCCGAGGGCTTCGCTTCGATCTTCCGCCGCGCCGAATGGCCGGCCGGCTGGCCGGGCGCCGAGAGCCTGCCCGACAGCTTCAATATCGGCCTGCTGCTGCGGCTCGAAGCCTCGATCTTCGAGCTGGAGCGCTTCCAGGCGCTGCCGGCCGAAACGGTCGAGCGCGCGATCCTTGCCTTCCACGCCGCGGTCCGCGCCGAGCTGGTCGAACCGCTGCCGATCCGCCGCGTCGCCCCCTACCCGCCCGGCCATGTCGAGGATGCCGACACCCACCCGATCGAGATGCGTACCCTCTCCACGCTCGACCTCTCGGCGCTGCTTCCCGGCGGCGCCGGCTTCGAGCAGGCGCAGGACTGGCACAAGGCGATGGCGCTGGATGGCGTGCGCGTCGGCCAGCCGGTCAAATGCGTGCGTCTCGCCGACGGAAGCTGGGGTGCGACGCTGCGCATCGGTCTCTCCATGCCGCAGGTCACCGAAGCCGCCTCGCTCTCCGCCGAGGCGATGCAGACCCGGTTCGCCGCCGACATGGCCAGGATCCGCGAAGCGCTGATCCGGGCCGCCCAGGCCCCTCTGCCGTTCCCGGCAGAGGGAGGGCCCCATCGCCGCGAACCGGCGATGGGAAGGTGAGGACTTAGGCCAGGTCCGCAATTGCAGGCTCGCCGCCCCAGTTCAGGTTCCGGGTCGCGTACATCACCGCGCCGAGGGCGAGGAACAGCAGCACCGATCCGATCAGCAGCGAATAGGCTTCGAGGCTGAGCAGCACGTAGAGCACGGCATAGAGGCCGGCAAGGAGGCCGCCGATGATCCCGGCCCGGCGCCAGCTCTTCAGCACCGCCGCCGAATAGGCGGTGTTGAGCAGGGTGATCCCGGCCGCCGCGAGCGCATAGGCCGGCAGGAAGCCGATCACCTCGGCGAAGGCGAGCAGCAGCACGAAGAACAGGATCAGGCTGACGCCGACGAGCAGATATTCGACCGGCGAGACGCGGACGCCGCCGATGATGTCGAACATCAGGAAGGCGAGGAAGGTGAAGCCGATAAACAGGAAGCCGTATTTCGAGGCGCGGTTGACCTGGTCGTAGAGGTCGACCGTCTGCAGCAGGCTGATCTGGGCGGAATTCGCCGCCGCGCCCGGGGCCGGCGCGCCGCCGTCGGACGAGTCCGCGGCCCGCGCCGGCTCGCCGGCCGCCGGCCCCTCCTCGCCGACCGCGGCGATGGGTTGGCCGAGCGCGAGATTGCCGACGCGATAGGTGGCGTCGAAGCCTTGCGCATCGATGCGGCGGTCGGCCGGGAGAAAGCCGCCCTGGAAGGACGGGCTCGGCCAGGGCGAATGGACATGCCAGCGCGTATCGCCGGCCTGCGGCGCCAGGCTCAGCGAGCCGGTGCCCCGGAAGGCGTAGCGATAGGCGACCTGGAGCGGGCGGCCGGCCAGCGCACCTGCATCGATCCAGGCGAAGAAGCCGAGCGCGCCGCCGGCGCCGCCCGGCTGGAGGCGGAGCGGCTGGCCGTCGACGGAGACGCTCGGATTGGCGCCGAGCCCGCGCGGATCCGAAAGGCCGAAGCGCAGTTCCGCGCGGCTCAGGTCCATCTGCTCGACGCTGAGCCCGAGCCGCGAAAGGTCGGCCGGCATCGCGAAGCGCGCCTGCCCGGACGCCTCCGCCTGGTAGACGACGACCTCGTAGATCGAGCGATGCCGCAGCTCCGGGCGGATCCCGGTGTCCATGTCCGAGGCTTCGGGCGCCAGAGTCAGCTTCTGCCAGACCTCGTGCGTCCGGGTGACCTCGCGGCCGTTCTCGGTCGTGGTTTCGCTCACGTTCGTCCGGTAGGGAATGACCAGCAGCGGCCCGCGCATCGCCTGCGGGCCGGCCCAGCCCTCGGTGATGCTGGTCGCCGCGAATGCCGACTGCTGCTGGCGGTCGTAGACGATGAACCAGGTCATGAAGAGCGGCACCGACAAGGCGGCTGCGATCAGGATCGCGAGGATGAGCTTCACGCCCGGGGATCGTGTCGAGGCTCCATCCGACATGCCGTCTCTCCTGCCAGTTCGCTGATGCGGTCGGCTTGTCGCACGGCGGCTTGCAGGGCTGATGGGAGGGATGAGGAGATTTGGTGCAGAGGGTGAGGAGAGGGTGGGAAGGAAGGAAGGAAGGAAGGAAGGAAGAAGAACAAGACCCTCATCCCAACCTTCTCCCGCGAGCGGGAGAAGGGGTGCGCCGCAGCGGGTCTCTCCTTTTCCCCTCTCCCGCTTGCGGGAGAGGGCAGGGTGAGGGTCTTGTTCTTGTTGTTCTTTGTCTTTCCCTTTTCCTCCGTCAGCTCAAGCGTGCAGCGGCCGGCAATAATGCTCCCGCTCCTCCGGCGCGGCGCGCAGCCGCGTGTCGAGATAATAGCCGACCATCGAATCCACGAGCCGCTCCCGCCCGGGCCGCATGAAGACCGCCGCGTCGCGGCGCCAGCCGGCGACGCACTCCGCCTTCGCCCGGTCCGATGCGCCGCAGTCGAGCAGATTGTCGAAGGCGGTGCGCCAGGCGAGGAACCGGGCGTGGTCCATCGGCTCGCCATGGCCGGGGATCAAGGTCGTGAACGGCACCGACGCGATCGCATCGAGCGCATGCCGCCAGCCCTCGGCGCAGGCGGTGTCCATGAACGGCACCTCGGTGACGACCAGGTCGCCGGCGATCACCACGCGCGTGGCCGGATCGTACAGCCAGACGTCCCCCTCGGTCGCCGCGAACTGCGCGAGGTTCACCTGCAGCCGCCGCCCGCCGATCCGCTGCATCCCGGAGCGAAGCACGGGGCGGGTCGGGCGCAAAGGCTCGGGATGGTCCATCACCGCGAGGAAGCGATTGACCTCCTCACGCCGCGCCTCCGGGATCTCGCCGGCGGCGAGGCGGCGCTGCATGTCCTCGCGATTGTGCTGGAGGAAGGTCGGCAGCGCGCCGTCGATCGCGTTCGAGGCGTAGACCTGGACGCGGGGGAAGGCGGCCCGGACCATCCCGTTGCCGGTCGTGTGATCGAGATGCCAGTGGGTGTTGAAGATCGCGACGATCGGCCGGCCGCGTTCGCGGGCATAATCGAGCAGGCGCTGGCTATGCTCGGGGTGGCGGCCGGTATCGACCAGGATCAGCCCGTCCGGCGCATCGAGGAAGATCGAATTGCCGTCCGGGCTGCTGTTCGGCCCGAACTGGCCGGGGATCAGATGATAGGGCTCGCGCGCCGGCCCGCGCGCGCTCGCCAGCGATGCCAGGCCGAGCAGGACCAGGAACAGGATCTTCTTCACGCGCGCCTCCCCCTAGGATCGCAGGGACGCTATGCGCGGGCGACGGGAGCGAGAGGCGCTTTTCGGCGGAGCGGGGGCTGGCTTCGATAAAGAGACGCTGCTCGGCAGTGAAAGAGGCTCACGCTCCGTTCGCCCTGAGCGTGTCGAAGGGCTTCCCTTCCTTTTGAGCGCAAGAGAAGGAGGGGCTTCGACCGGCTCAGCCCGAACGGAGGCGGAGCTCAGTGGCTCAAGAGGGTTCGGCTCGTCTCGAGCGCCGGCCGCCCCACCGGGGCCGTCGCCGCCGGCGGTATCCGCCGCTCGAGGGCAGTGAGCCACCGCCCGACCCCCGTCCCCAGGAACAATTGCGGCAGCGACGGCCGCACCCCGAGCTGCGCCTCCCAGCTCGCGATCAGCCCGTTCGCCTCGCCGAAGGCGTCGGCGATCGGCTGGGCCTTGCGCAGCGCGTGGTTGATCATCGCGTCGCCGAAGAAGGTCCAGTCGTTCTCGGCCGCGCAGCCGAACGAGGTGCGGTCGAGCGAGGCGGCGGTGACGATCGCGCTGGTCTCGCTCTGCAGCCGCGACACGAACACGCCCGAATAGCAGGCGCTCAGGATCAGCAGCCGGTTGCGCAGCCCGAGCCCGTCGAGCATCGCCGCCAGCCGGTTCGGCGAGATCAGGCCGTAGCCATTGTCGCCGTCATTATAATAGAGGCCGACCGGCGCGCCGTGGCTGGTCGTATAAAGGACCAGGGCGTCCTCGCTGCGGTTCATCAGCTCGGCGACCCGAGCCAGCACGATGGCGAGCGTCTCCGGCGTGCCGCGCGGCAGTGCGCTCGGCGCGCTCCCATCCGACCCCGCAAGCACGATGGTCCGGCCGACCGCGCCGTAGCGCCGGCGCAGCACGTCGCCCGCCACCCGCGCCTCGCGACCGAACACCGGATCGCTGTCGAGCGCGATCGCGACGACATAGGCGTCCACAATCCCCGGCCGCTGCGGCAGCAGGGCGGCGAGGGCGCGGTCGAGCTTGCGATGCTCGGCAAGCTCCTCGGCCGGCGCGCGGTTGCGCTCGATCTCGGTGCCGCCGTCGGCGCGCTCGAGGATCTCCATCGGCGTGCCGATCCCGATCATCGGCGGCGGCTGGGTGTGGCGCGGCGGCTGGTAGGTCTGCGCGGACGCGGCAACGGCCAGCGACAGCGCCGACGCCGCGATCAAGCCGAGCCAGGTCCGCATCCCCCAACGCCTCCCAACCGGGGTAAATTTCGCTGGCTTCGCGCGTTAGTCAAGGCGGTCGCAGACAGCCGAGGGCACGAACAAGAAGAAGACCCTCACCCTGCCCTCTCCCGCGAGCGGGAGAGGGTAAGAAAGGAAGCCTCGCGCTGGCGCACCCCTTCTCCCGCTTGCGGGAGAAGGTTGGGATGAGGGTCTTGTTCTTCTTGTTCTTCTCCGGAGGCAGTGCGCTCCGCGCACCCACCCCATCCCCTCCCTTTCCGGGAGGGGGATTGGCAGCCTTAGTACACCCGCGCCTTCGGCTTGATATACTCCACCTCGTCGGTGAGCGTGTAGGTGTGCACCGGCCGGTAATCGAGCCGCACCGCGCCGCCCTTCCCGCCCCAGCCGTCGAACCAGGCGGCGGTGTGCTTCATCCAGTTCTCGTCGTCGCGCTTGGGATAATCCTCGTGCGCGTGGGCGCCGCGGCTTTCCTTGCGGTTGACCGCGCCGTGGATGGTGACCGTGGCCTGGGCGATCAGGTTGTCGAGCTCCAGCGTCTCGACCAGGTCGGTGTTCCAGATCAGGCTGCGGTCGGTGATGCCGATGTCGGCCATCCTGCCATAGGTCTCGGCGAGCTTGGCGACGCCCTCCTGCATCAGCTCGTCGGTGCGGAACACTGCGCAATGCGCCTGCATGTTGCGCTGCATCTCGGTGCGGATCTCCGCGGTCGGGTGGGCGCCGCTGGCGTGGCGGAAGCGGTCGAGCCGCTCCAGCGCAAGGTCGGCCGAGCCGGTCGGCAGGTCTGCTTGGCGGGTGTTCGGCTTGATCGTCTCGGCCAGCCTAAGGCCCGCGGCGCGGCCGAAGACCACCAGGTCGATCAGCGAGTTGGAGCCGAGCCGGTTGGCGCCGTGGACCGAGACGCAGGCGGCCTCGCCTATCGCCATCAGGCCGGGCACGATGCAGTCCGGGTCGGTGCCCTTCAGGGTCACGACCTCGCCGTGGAAGTTCGTCTGCACCCCGCCCATGTTGTAGTGGACGGTCGGGATCACCGGGATCGGCTCCTTGGTGACGT
>JAFAZM010000181.1 GCA_019239785.1 Sphingomonadaceae bacterium | reverse complement strand
ATCCGCTCGACCTGGCCGCGGCCGAACAGGGTCGCGGGCCGCGGCTGGCGGACCCGGAAATGCAATTTCTCCTCGACTGCGACGCCGATCGCCTCGGCGAGCCCGGCCGCCTCTTCCAGGCGCGCTTCCGGGTCGCGCCGTGCGCCCGGCCCGAGCTCGGGCAAGGCCACGATCGCGCGGGCGCCGCGCGCATAGTCGCCGGCCTCCTCGCGGTTGAAAACGCTCAGCCGGTCACTCCTCGGCCTGGACCTCGGCGAAATTGACCGGATTCTCCGGTTGCACGGTCGAGATGGCGTGCTTGTAGACGAGCTGGCAGAGCCCGTCGCGCTCGAGCAGCATGCAGAACAGGTCGAAGGCGGCGATCTCGCCCTGGAGCATGACGCCGTTCACCAGGAACATCGTCACCGGCTCGTCCGACTTGCGCACCGCGGTCAGGAACACCTCCTGCAGCAGGCTCGGCTTCTTGCGCTCGAGCTGCTCGTCGAACGCCTCCTGGAGGTTGCCGAGATCGAGCGGCTGCGACGGCATGATCGTCGAGATGGCATGCTTGTAGATCAGCTGTGCCTGGCCGTCGCGGCGCAGCAGCACCGAGAAATTGTCGAACCAGGTGATGATCCCCTGGAGCTTCACGCCTTTCACCAGGAACATGGTGACGGGGGTCTTCGTGCGTCTGAGGCTGTTCAGGAACATGTCCTGGAGGTTGTTGACCTTGTCGGGCATTGCGCTCTCTTTCTGGTCATTGGGCGGCGAGCCGCGCCGACCCATATCATGGGCCGGCGAGTCGCGCCACGGTCTGGCGGGCGTCCCTTATTCCCCCCCTTCCCCGCGGGTGTCGGCAAGGCCGAGCGCCTTGAGCTTGCGGTGCAAAGCCGAACGCTCCATGCCGATGAAGTTCGCCGTCCGCGAGATGTTCCCGGAGAAGCGGCGGATCTGGACGCGCAGATATTCGCGCTCGAAGGTCTCGCGCGCCTCCCTGAGCGGCGTGCCCATGATCGCCTTCACCGCCTCGTTCGGGGTGAGCTGAGCCTGGTCGTTGAGCAGCTCCGGCGGCAGCATGTCGATCTCGATGCAGCCGATCCGCTCGCCCGGCGCCAGGATGATGGTCCGCTCGATCACGTTCCTGAGCTGGCGGACGTTGCCGGGCCAGTCATAGGCCTGGAGCGCCGCCATGGCGTCGTCGGAGATGCGCGGCGTCGGCACCCTCTGGTCGGCGGCGTAGCGGGCCGCGAAATGGGCGACGATCTCGGGGATGTCCTCGCGCCGGTCGGCGAGCGCCGGCAGGTGCACCGGCACCACGTTCAGCCGGTAATAGAGATCCTCGCGGAAGCGGCCGGCGGCGATCTCCTCGGGGAGCGTGCGCGCGGTCGAGGAGACCACCCGCATGTCGACCTTGACGATGCGCTGGCCGCCGACTCGGGTGAAGCTCTGGTCGGTCAGCACGCGCAGGATCTTGCCCTGGGTCGAGAGCGGCATGTCGGCGATCTCGTCGAGGAACAAGGTGCCGCCATGGGCCTGCTCGAGCAGGCCGGGCCTGGCGAGCTCGCCGCCCCCCTCCTCCGCGCCGAACAATTCCTCCTCGACCCGCTCCGGCGTCATCCGCGCCGCGGTGACGACGATGAACGGCCCCTTGGCGCGCGGGCTCCAATTGTGCAGCAGCCGCGCCGCCACCTCCTTGCCGACTCCGGCCGGGCCCGAGATCAGCACCCGGCTGCCGGTCGCGGCGACCCTTTTCAGCGTGGCGCGGACATTGTTGATCGCGGCGCTGGAGCCGGTCAGCTCCATCTCGTTGCCGACTTGCTGGCGCAGCGCCTCGTTCTCGCGCTTCAGCCGCTCGGTCTCGGTCGCGCGCGAGACGAGATGGACGAGATGGCCCGCCTCGAACGGCTTCTCGATGAAGTCCACCGCCCCCTGCCGTATCGCCGCCACCGCGGTGTCGAGATTGCCGTGCCCGGAGATCATCAGCACCGGCAGGGTGGGGTCCCGCTTCTTCACCTCTTCCAGCAATTGCAGCCCGTCGAGCTTCGAGCCCTGCAGCCAGACGTCGAGCAGCAGCAGAGACGGCCGCCGCTCGGCCAGCGCGTGCAGCGCCTCGGTGCTCGAGCCCGCGACCCGGGTCGAGAAGCCCTCGTCCTCAAGGACTCCGGAAACCAGGTCCCTGATGTCCTGCTCGTCGTCGACGATGAGAATATCTAACGCCATAAAATCAACCAGTTCCGATATTTTCTTCAGCATGTCTGACAGCGCCGCCGCCCGCCAGTTGGCTCAACGCTTGGGGATCGAAGATCATCCGCACGATCGAGCCGCCGCCGGGCCGGTCCTCGAACTCGATCTGGCCGAAATGCTCCTCGACGATCTTCTTGACGATGGCGAGGCCGAGCCCTGTGCCCTTGGCGCGGGTGGTCATATAGGGCTCGGTCATCCGCGCCCGCTCCGGCGGCAGGCCGATGCCGGTGTCGGCGATCTCGATCGCGATCTTGCCGCCCTGCTCGGCGATCGCGATGGAGACGCGGTCGCCGCCCTTGCGGTCCTTCTTCTCGTCATGCTTCTGCTGGATCGCCTCGACGCCGTTCTTGACGACATTGGTCAGCGCCTGGCCGAGCAGCCGCCGGTCGCAGACCAGGCGCGGCGGCGGCTCCGGCATGTCGAGGGTGAAGGCGATCTCCGGATGGGCGACCTCGTGCAGGAACAAGGCTTGGCGGGCGATCTCACCGAGCGATTCCTCGGCGAAGCTCGGCTTCGGCATGCGCGCGAAGGAGGAGAATTCGTCCACCATGCGCCGGAGGTCGCCGACCTGG
>JAFAZM010000093.1 GCA_019239785.1 Sphingomonadaceae bacterium | reverse complement strand
TCGCTCTCGAGCTGCTTCATGCCGAGCGAGATGCGCTGGGTGTCGCGGTTGATGCGGATGATCTGCACCTTCACCGTATCGCCGATATTGATCAGCTCGCTCGGATGGCCGACCCGCTTGTAGCTGATGTCGGTGACGTGGAGCAGGCCGTCTATCCCGCCGAGGTCGACGAAGGCGCCGTAATCGGTGATGTTCTTGACTACGCCGTCGACGATCTGGCCCTCGGCGAGGCTCATGATCAGGCCCGAGCGCTGCTCGGCGCGGGTCTCTTCGAGGATGGCGCGGCGCGAGACCACGATATTGCCGCGGCGGCGGTCCATCTTCAGGATCTGGAAGGGCTGCGGCAGGTCCATCAGCGGGCCGACGTCGCGCACCGGGCGGATATCGACCTGGGAGCCGGGGAGGAAGGCGACGGCGCCGCCGAGATCGACGGTGAAGCCGCCCTTGACGCGGCCGAAGATCACGCCCTCGACGCGGTTGCCGGCATTATATTCCGCCTCGAGCTTGTCCCAGGCGGCCTCCCGGCGGGCGCGGTCGCGCGACAGCATCGCTTCGCCGTGGGTGTTCTCGATGCGGTCGACATAGACCTCGACCTTGTCGCCGACGGCCAATTCGGCCTTCTGGCCCGGCGCGGCGAACTCGCGCAGCGGCACGCGGCCTTCGGATTTCAGGCCCACGTCGATGACGGCGAGGTCGTTCTCGATCGCGGTGACGGTGCCGGTGACGACGCGGCCTTCGAAGCTTTCGTTCTCGCCGCCGAGGCTCTGGTTGAGGAGCGCGGCGAAATCGTCTCGCGTTGGGGTTGCCGATGTGGCCAAGTGGATATTCCTTCAAAACCGGTCCGCACCGCGAACTTGAAGGGCGCGCGGGCCGGGCCAGAGTGATTTGCCGCGACGGCCTCATGCCGGAGCGGCGCCCGGAGCAGCGGAGACGCGGCAAGCGAGGGAAGTAAAAAGGCGCCTCGGGGAGCGGCTCACCGGCCCCAGAAGCGCACCGCCTTATCCTGGCTTTCCGCGAGCCACCGCCCGCCGGACGGTGGCGCATATAAGGGAGAGAGAGGGGAGGGGCAACCCGCCTTCGCCAAGCTTTGGCGGGCGGCGAGGGCTAGACTCTTTCCGGTTTATGCGGGGTCATATCCGGCGTTCCTGATGTAGTTGGCGCATTCCTCGGGAGAGAAGTGATCGAGGAGCTTGCCGATCCGTCGCCAGCTGGCCTCGACGGTGCGCTCCTTGGCCTTACGGAAGAGGCGTTTGAGCTTTGAGAAGACCTGCTCGATCGGATTGAGGTCGGGCGAGTAGGCAGGCAGGAAGAAGAGCTTGCTTCCGGCCTTGCGGATCAGCTGGCGGATGCGGCTGGCCTTGTGGCTGCCGAGATTGTCGAGGACGACGATCGAGCCCGGCTCGAGCTCGGGGATGAGGCACTGCTCGACCCAGGCGAGGAAGCTTGCGCCGTTGATCGGACCATCGAGTACGCATGGTGCAGCAATGCCCTTATGGGTGAGCGCGGCGATGAAGGTCATCGTCTTCCAATGGCCGTGGGGCACCTTGTCGATCAGCGGTTCGCCCTTTGGGCACCAGCCGTGGGTGCGGGTCATGTTGGTCTTGATCCAGGTCTCGTCGATGAAGACGAAGCGGCGCGCCTCGATCAGCCGCTGGATCGCCTTCCAGCGTGCCCGCCTGCGGGCGACGTCGAGCCGGTCCTGTTCCTTGGGGTAGAGCGTCTTTTTTTAAAAGTAAGCCCCAAGGAGCGCAGATACCGCCACAGCGTATCGCAGCTCACCACCATGCCACGCTCCTCAGCGAGCCTGGCCAGGATGGCATGCAGCGTTAGATCCTTCTCGCGGCCGACCAGCTCCAAGAGCCAATCGCGCTCAGGCTCCAGCTTCGGTCGCCGATGACCGCCCATCTTACCCGGGGCCAAATCCCCTGTGGCGCGCCACCGCTGGGCCCACTTGATGCCAACACTTGCGCTCACCTCCAGATGGCGCGCTGCACCTCGCGCAGACGTGCCGCGGTCCAGCAATCGGCAAAAACGATCACGCAAATCCTGCGAATAAGGCGTCATCCATGCTGACCTCCATCCAGCCAACATGCTGAATCACAAAACCCGAACCTTGGGAATCCCTCGCGATTCAATCAAACGCGGAAAGACTCTAGTCGCGGCTCTCGATCTCCGCATTCAACTCCGCCCCAACGAGGATCACCATCGCGGAGATCCAGATCCAGGTCATGAACCCGATCACCGCGCCGAGCGAGCCGTAGGTGCGGTTGTAGCTGCCGAAATGGGCGACGTAGAGCGAGAAGCCGATCGAGACGAGCAGCCAGCAGATTCCGGCGATGCAGCCGCCCCAGGTGAACAGCCGCCAATGGCCGCGATGCTTTGCCGGCCCGAAATGGTAGAGCAGGGAAAGGCCGACCAGCAGGGCGGCGAACAGGCCGGCCATGCCCGCGGCGCGCAGCAGGAAGATCTCGGTGTCGCCGACCTGGCCGTGCAGCGAGGCGGGCAGCAGCAGCACCAGCACCGCCGCCACGGCGAAGAGGATGGCCGCGAGCGTGAAGGCCAGCGCGACCAGGGTGCGGCGGAAGAAGGAGCGCTCCTCCTTCAGGCCGTAGGCGATGTTGAGCCCGGTGATGATCGCGCTCATCGCGCCGTTCGCGCTCCAGATCGAGAGGAGCAGGCCGCCGGCCGCGGCAAGGGTCAGCCCGCCGGTATTGGCCGCGGAGACGCGCATCATCTCGTCGCTGATCACGGTCAGCGCGCCGCCGGGCAGGACGGCCGACAATTGGGCCAGCGCGTCGCGCGCATCGCCCACATTGCCGAGCAGCCCCCAGAGGGAGACCAAGGCGCCGATCGCCGGAAAGAGGGCGAGCAACGTGTAGAAGGTGACGCCGGCCGCGATCATCGGAATCTGGTCGTCCCAGAATTCGCTCCAGGTGCAGCGCAGGATGTCCAGCCAGGGCCGCGACGTGCGCGCCCCGCGCCGTTGCGGGGCCGCCTTGGCCGACCGCTTCGAACCCTGGTCTTTGCCGCCCGCGGCGCGCAGGGAAGTGCCCATCTTCGTCTCCGGCCCCGCGAATGTCCGGGCCTTCTGCAAGTTCCCCGCGGCCGAGATGACCGGAAGCAGAGGCGAAACCCCGATCGGGCGACTGCGTTTCCCGTGTCCGCGAGGATTCCGGTCCGGGGCGGCCCGGTCCCGCCGGGCGTCGCGCCGGCGGGTCTCTCGAACGATCAACCTCGGCCGAAGGTGAAGAAAATGACGGAACGCAAGGCAATCCTCTACCGCATGGTCCTGCCGGACCATGTCTGCCCCTACGGCGTGCGCGCCAAGGAAATGCTCGAGGAGAGCGGCTTCGAGATCGACGACCGGCTGCTCGAGACGCGCGACGAGGTCGACGCGTTCAAGGAACAGCACGGGGTCGCGACCACGCCGCAGATCTTCGTCGACGACGAACGGATCGGCGGCGCCGACGATCTGGAGGGTTGGCTGGAAGACGCATAGCGCCAGGATGGCCCTTGTTCGGGCTTCAATCGTTCGTTCTTTTCAAAAGAAAAGGGCCGGGCGGTTTCCCGTCCGGCCCCTCTCTTGTCTGGCGTCGCGATCAGAAGCGGATGCCGATGCGGCCCCGGTAGCTCTGGTTGCGAACGTCGTCGCGGAACACCGTCGTATCGGCATCGAAGCCGATCTCGACATGACCGGCGGTGAAGGAGAAGCCGCCGGCAATCTCGCCCCAGTCGCTGTCGGTCGAGGCGAGCGCGAACGGCGCGAAGGCCTGGGCGCCGGTGAAGCTCGCGCCGAACGTGCTCGGCCGGTCCTTGAAGGCGTGGACGTAATTGGCCGAGAGATAGGGCCGGATATTGCCGCTATGGCCGGCCAGGCTGATCCCGGTGCGGGCGTCCAGGCTCTCCGAACGCCGGCCCTGGATGACCAGCTCCATCGGGCCGCCCCGCTCTTGGACCCGGCTGAAGTCGACGACGCCGTAGCGCAGCGACGCCCGCGGGACGATCGAGAAATTGCCGCCCTTCGAGACGTCGTAGCCGATGCCGGCCTCGGCGCTGAACGCGAGCGCGTCGCCGCTGGAACGCAGGTCGTAGGTCGTGCCGGCGAGATTGGCGCCGCGGCGCGTCGTGGTCTGCAGCTGGCCGGCGCTGAGCTGGCCGTCGAGGCGGAGGCCCGTGCGGGTCCGGAGCGCGCCGTAGAGCGTGCCCTGGATCAGCTTGCCGCCGACCTGCTGCGGCGCCCCGCCGGTTTGGCCGTTGAGATCGGTATAGGCGATCGAGAAGCCGCCCGAGGCATGGTCGCCGATCTCGCGCTCGAGACCCACGGCGAAGAACCAGCCGTTGAACTGGTCCCTGCCCGCCGAAGCCGCGGCCGGCATCGGCCGCGAATCGCCGTCGATGTAACCGGCGGTGATGTAGCCGCTCATATTCTCCGGCAGCGGCACCGCGGCGGTCTGGACCATGTTCGCGGTGGCGTCGCTTTCGACCGCGGCAGCGGCGCCGTAGGTGGCGCTCGCCTGGGCGAATTGCAGCGGCTGGCCCATCATCGCGAGCTGGCCGGTGGCCTCGCCCGGGGTGATCTCCTCGATCCGCTGGCGATAGAAGCGCGACATGTTCTCGGTCTCGGCAACGCCGATCGCCGTCCGCAGCGACTCGAAGCGTGGGGCGATGCTCTCCAGGAAGCCCTGGATCGTCGCCTGATTCTGGAGATCGAGCGTTGCGTAGAGCGAAGCCAGGGTCGGGCCGGCCGAGGCGCGGCTGCTGTCGAGCATGGTCGCATAGGAGCGCTGCACGGCGGAGTTCGCGCTGACCACATTGGCATAGAGGCCGGCCTGGATCCGCACGTCCACCGAGTTCGCATTGTAGACGAAGGTCGGCGTCAGGATCGCGCTGATCGCGGCGGTGCCGTTGAAGGTGCCGGTGACGCCGCCCTGCGCGGTCAGGATCGTGTAGACGTTGCCGGCCCGCACGGCGTTGCCGTTCGTCGCATTGAACACGACGATCCCGCCGATATTAGCAATGCCGTTGGTAGGTGTGTTGTTCGCGCCGAAGGTAGTTGCTGACACCGCGAGGCGATCGGAATTGCCGTTGCTGCTGAGGTCCACGAGCAATGCGGTACCGG
>JAFAZM010000366.1 GCA_019239785.1 Sphingomonadaceae bacterium | reverse complement strand
GCGTGAATGAGCAGGTTGATCAAGGATTATGTGGAGGTGGGCGACCATGGGTCGCTCGACGCGCTGATCGCGCGGCTGACCGAAATCAGGGACAGCCTTCCCGACTCCGCCGAGGCCGAAGTGCGGATGCGCGGCGACGATATTTTCGGCCGCCATCTCTGCATCGGCTTCCTGCGCCCGCTGACCGCAGAGGAAGCGGCGTGCGAGGGGCGCTATGCGGATTCCGGCGCGCCCGACCTTCGCGACGCCGCCTGAGCTAAAAAGCCCCTCCCCTTCAGGGGAGGGGTTGGGGTGGGGCTTGTCGACAGGCAGCGCGCTTCAGAACAGCCCCCACCCCCGGCCCCTCCCCTAAGGGGAGGGGTGATATTACCCGCCCACCTCGGGATTGGACTGCTCGGTGACGAAGCCGCGCAGGTGCTTTTTGGCCTCCTCCCTCTGGTCGCGGGCATGGCCGCGGTCCGCCTGGGAGGGGGACACCACCGGCACGCTGAGGCACAGGCTCGACGCCGGCAGCAGCTGGCGCCAGTCGGCGATCAATTTCTTGTAGGCCGTGCCGACGGCGCGGATGTTGCGGTCGAGATCGTAGAGGCCGAGCGGATTGACGTTGCCGTTCTGCTCGCGCAGCGCCGTGTCCCAATCCACCTGGTCGGTCAGCGAATACCAGGTGAAGCCGACAGTCGGGATGCCGATGTTGCGGATACGCAGCACGTTGGCCCATTCCTTCCAGAGCCACTGCACCGCCTCCTGCCCGGTCGGGCCTTCCTTCATGTTGGTCTCGGTGTGCATCACCGGCAGGCCGAAGCGGTCGTAATATTGGCGGGTGATCTCGGCATAGCCGAACACCTCGCCCGAGGCGGTGCTCTCGCCATTCTCGAACACGCGATGCTCGTTGGTGATGTAATAATCGTTGCCGAGGATGCAGTGCTGCTTCAGCCGGTGGTCCAGGAACCAGCGATATTCCTCGCGGCTCATGCCGTTGTCGAGCAAATATTCGTACATGTCGCTGTCGACCCGCCGGCCGTAATTGAGGTCGAGCGAGAGGAAACGCCACTGGTTGTAATGCTCGGCGGCGCCGATCGCGGCCGGGCTGTCGGCGTGGAAATATTCCGAGGATTCGCTCTGGATGAAGATCGCGTCCGGGCGCCGCTTCAATATCTCGATCATCGCCATGACGTTCGCCTTGACGATATGCTTGAGCGCGGTGACGAAGCTTGCGTCGCTGGTCAGCTGCTCGTTCCACCAGCCATATTTGGCCGAGAAGACGGCGCAGATGAACATCTCGTTCACCGGCGTGTAGAGCTGGATCCAGGGATAGCGCTCGGCGAAGGCGGCGGCATAGAGCGCGAAGAGCTGCGGGAAATCCGGGTTCTGGAAATTGCCGATCCAGTCCGGCACCCCGAAATGGCAGAGGTCGAGGATCGGCGTGATGTCGCGCCGTTTCAGCTCCTCGAGCGCGAGATCGGCGAATTCCCAATCGTAGCGGCCGGGGCCGGCATAGGTCTGATGCAGCGGCGGCCCGTAGCGCAGAAACTGGATGCCGAGCTCCTCGACGCAGTCGAAGTCGAGCTTCCAGTGGCGGTAATGGCCGCACACCTCCATCTGGTCGATGCGCGTGCGGCCCTGGTTGATCGTCGGGATGCTGTTCTCGATCCCGGTCGCGAACATGAAGCTGCCGATGATCGATCTCCTCTGACGCCCGCAGGGCAAAGTGCCCGCCGCGCCGTTCGGTTCCGCCGTACCGCCGGCTTGCCAAGGCGGGCGGCCTCATGCAGGTCTTGGGCCGCGGCAGCAGCCGGGAGGCGAGGCATTGGGGGACGAGCGAACGGGCGCGCGCTGGCTGCCTGCCCTGGCGATCGCCGCTTTCGCGCTGCTGCTGATCCTCCCCGCTTTGCTGAGCCCGCTGAAGCTGCACGACAGCTTCTGGATCGACTGGGTCTGGGTCGATCAGTTCAGCGAGCAGCTCCGCCACGGCCAGCTCTATCCGCGCTGGCTGCCCGCCTCGCATGACGGGCTCGGGTCGCCGGTCTTCTATTATTATCCGCCGCTCTCCTTCTATCCCGCCGGCCTGCTCGCCGCCTTCGGCACCGCGCCTGGCATTGCGATCCTCGTCACGTTCGGGCTCGCCTTCGCCGCCTCCGGCGCCGCGATGTATCTCTGGGCGCGGGGCTGGACCGACCATCCGCTCGCCGCTTCGCTCTTCTTCATGGCGGCGCCCTACCATCTCGCCGATGTCTACGGCCGTGGCGCGCTCGCCGAGGCCTGCGCGATCGCCTTCCTCCCTTTGCTCGCGCTCGGGCTGAAACGAGTCGCGGAGGGCAAGGGGCCGGCGCTTGCGGCGTTCGCCTATGGCGGGATCATCGCCACCCATTTGCCGCTGGCCCTGCTCGCCAGCCTGTTCCTGGTCGGCCCCTACGCCCTCATCCTGGCCGGGGGCCGGCCCCGGGCACTGCTTCCCTTCGCGCCGCCGCTGGCGCTCGGCATCGCGCTTGCCGCCATCTATCTGCTGCCGGCGCTGGCATTGGAGCCATATCGCGACGCGGCCGTGCTCTGGCGGCACGAGGTGCTGCGGCCCGACCATTGGCTGCTGATCATGCATGTCGGCGAGCCGCTCGACGGGATGCGGCTGATCACGCTGAAGGTGATCGCGGTGATCGCCTTGCCATCCCTCTACATGGCCTGGCGCTGGCGCTCGGGCTGGGCCGCCGGCGCGGTCCTGGTCTGCCTGGTCGTCGTGGGCTTGCTCCCTTTCTTCTGGGACCTGCCTTTGATCCGCTCGGTCCAATTCCCCTTCCGCGCCCTCCCACTGGCCGAGTTCGGCCTCGCCACCGCGCTCGCGTTGGCGCCCAGGGGCCAGCGGATCGCCGCTTTGCTCGCCGCGCCGGCTTTGGCCCTGTCGGCCACCTTCCTGCTCGCGCCGGCGCCGGACCAGG
>JAFAZM010000365.1 GCA_019239785.1 Sphingomonadaceae bacterium | reverse complement strand
GCATGATCTTGCCACTGCGGGTCTTGGGCAAAGCCGGCGTGAAGTGGATGAGATCGGGGCTAGCGATCGGGCTGATCTCGGTGCGGACATGGTTGCGGAGCTCCCGCTCCAGCGCTTCGTCGCCTTCCTCGCCCGCGATCAGGGTGACATAGCAATAGATGCCCTGCCCCTTGATGTCGTGCGGATAGCCGACCACCGCCGCCTCGGCGACCAGGGAATGGCTGACCAGGGCGCTCTCAATCTCGGCGGTGCCGAGCCGGTGGCCCGAGATGTTGAGCACGTCGTCGACGCGGCCGGTGATCCAGTAATAATCGTCCGCGTCGCGGCGGCAGCCGTCGCCGGTGAAATATTTGCCGCGATAGGCGCTGAAATAGGTCTGCACGAAGCGCTCGTGATCGCCGTAGACGGTGCGCATCTGGCCGGGCCAGGAACGCGCGATGCAGAGATTGCCCGAGGTCGCGCCGCCCTGCACCGCGCCGTCGGCGTCGACCAGCTCTGGAACGATGCCGAAGAACGGCTTGCCGGCCGAGCCGGGCTTCATGTCGTGCGCGGCGGGGAGGGTGGTGATCATGATCCCGCCGGTCTCGGTCTGCCACCAGGTGTCGACGATCGGGCATTTCTCGTCGCCCACGGTCCGCCAATACCAGAGCCAGGCTTCCGGGTTGATCGGCTCGCCGACGCTACCGAGCAGGCGGATCGAGCTGCGGTCGTGCTTCCGCACCGGGGCGTCGCCCTCGCGCATCAGGGCGCGGATCGCGGTCGGCGCGGTGTAGAAGATGTTCACCCGGTGCCGCTCGACCACGTCCCAGAAGCGCGAGAAGTCGGGATGGTTCGGCACGCCTTCGAACATCAGGCTGGTCGCGCCATTGGCGAGCGGCCCGTAGACGACGTAGCTATGGCCGGTGACCCAGCCGACGTCGGCGGTGCACCAGAACACCTCGCCCGGCCGATAGTCGAAGACGTAATGGAAGGTGGTCGCGGTCCAGACCGCATAGCCGCCGGTCGTGTGCAGCACGCCCTTCGGCTTGCCGGTCGAGCCGGACGTGTAGAGGATGAAGAGCGGATCCTCCGCGCCCATCGGCTCGCAGGGGCAGTGGTCGGGAACGGTGGCGCCGAGCGCGTCGTACCAATGGTCGCGGCCGTCGCGCATCGCGATCTCGTTGCCGAGGTGGCGGACGACGATCACGCCGCTGACCGGGCTGCCCTTGTCGAGCGCGGCGTCGACATTGGCCTTGAGCGGGATCAATTTGCCGCCGCGCTTGCCGCCGTCGGTGGTGATCACGAACCGGCTCGCGCAATCCTCGATGCGGCCGTGCAGGGCCTCGGGCGAGAAGCCGCCGAAGACCACGCTGTGCACGGCGCCGATCCGGGCGCAGGCGAGCATCGCCACCGCCGCCTCGGGGATCATCGGCATGTAGATGGTGACGCGGTCGCCCTTGCCGGCGCCCAGCGCCTTCAGGCAGTTCGCCATCCGCACCACCTCGGCGTGCAGGGCGCCATAGCTGATGGCGCGGGTGACGCCCGGCTCGTCGCCTTCGAACAGGATCGCGATCTCGGCCGAGCGCGCTTCGAGATGGCGGTCGACGCAATTGTGACACAGGTTGAGAACGCCGTCCTCGAACCATTTGATCTCGACCGGATCGTAGGACCAGTTCGCGATCCGGCTGGGCGGCTTCACCCAGTCGATCCTTCGTGCCTGCTCGGCCCAGAAGCCGTCCGGATCGTCGAGCGAGCGGGCGTAGAGCGCGTCATATTGCTCGGGCGTGCAATGCGTGCCCAAGGCGGCGGAAGCGGGGGGCGGGATGCGGTCGACCATGTCGAACGTCTAACCGCTCCCCCGCGCTCGCGCTACTGCCCGAGGATGCGCCCCAGCCCGCCGAGCGGGTTGCGGCGGCGGCGCGGCTCCTCGCGCGGCTGCTGCCCCTGGTCCTGGCCGCGCATCATCGCCGCCATGTCCTGGCCGAGCATGCCGACATAGGAGGCGCGGGTGCGCAATTTCACCGTCCAGTCGGGCGCCCAGCCGCGCGGCGCCCGCGCCGGCCGCGCCGGGTAGGAGAAATCGGCCTCGGGCCCGAACGCGTTCATCATCAAAGAGGCGGCCTGGACCCGGCCCGCGACCTCGGCCGGCACCGTGCACTGGGTCGTCGAGGGCTGCAGCAGCACGCGCTGCTGGAGCAGGCGGGCGATCTCCTCCTGCGAAAGATAGTCGAACGCGCCCATCTGGCTGAACTGGATCTCGCTCGAGCTCCACAGGATGATCGTCTCGTTCTCGGCGGCGCCGGTCGCGGTCAGGAAATAGGCACGGGCATTGGCGACCGGGTTCCAGGCGAGCGGCACCGCACCGCTCGGGGCCCGCGTGTTCGAGGTGAGCTGGATCGGCGCCAGGAAATCCTGGCCCGGCGCCAGCGTGAAGCGGATGTCGGGCGTGTAATTGCCGCGGATGACGTGGTCGCCGACCAGCGAGCCCGTCGCCGGAATCGCCGTGTTCGAGCGCTGGTTCGGCCATTCGCCGAAGGTGGCCGAGGTCGCCGGGCTCGGCGGCGTCATCGCATGGACGGCGAGCGCCGCCATGGCCGGCGGGACGCGGCCGCTACGCAGGGCGGCGAGGTCGATCTCGTAAGGCTGGCCAGGGCGGACATGCTCGCCGCAGCCCCAATAGATCAGGATCCGGCCGTTGGCGCCGCCGTCCCCCATGCCGGGCGCCATATTGGGCCGCACCGGGGGCGGCGCGGCCGGCTCGGGGGAGAGCAAAGGCAGAGACGGGCCGGCGCCGAGGCCGGCGGGAATGAAATGGTCCGCCTGGGGCATGCCCGACGGGCGGCGGGGGCTGCCGAGCTCCAGGCGCAGATTGTGGACGTAGCCGGGATTGCCGCCCATGCCGGGGCCGCGTCCGCCCATCATCGCGCCGAGCATCGCGCCGCGGCTTGGACGGCCGCCGCTCGTCCCCGCCATCGCGGCGAGGCCGCTGGTGGTTTCGGCCGACATCCAGTAGGTGGCGGTGCCGCCGCTCTGGGCCGGCTGGGCATTGCCGGCGGCCGAGCCGGTGATTGCGGCGCAAAGCGCGCCGGCGAGCAGGAAGCTTGTTTTGGTCATCTCAGTCCCCATGTTGCCGTTCTGGTTTCACCGCGTCGCGATGGAAAAGGCAGCTTTGCGCCTTCGCGACGGGCCCGTAAGAAGCGGCGCGCCTCGTGCGATGCCGATGAGACGAAAGCGCGGAATTGCGCGACCAAGGTGTATTACGTTTCTAACGCACCTAGGTTATAGGGATCTGGTTTGGAGATTCGATGACTGCGCTCGCCTTGACGCCTGACCAGCTCGCCGTGCCCGAAGGCCTGCGCCGCCATTGGCGCGCCTGGGCGGTGCTCGGCGCGATGGCTTTGCTGTGGTTGGCGGCGGCGATCAGCGTCGGCATCCGCAGCGTTTCGCCGCCGCCCGAGACCGGGCATGCAGCGGCCGCCTCGCCCGAGCTGGTCCGGCTCCGCGCCGAGGCCGAGGCGACCTCGGCGACGGCGCTGCGCCAGGTCAATCCGCTGACCGCACTCGCGCTCAACGCCGCGATTCCGATCTCGCAGCAGGCGAACCCCGCGGCCGCCCCGTTCCACCTCGCCGGCAACGCCGCCGATCGCGCCCGCTCGCTCGATTGCTTGACGGCGGCCATCTATTATGAGGCGGCGACCGAGCCGACCGACGGCCAGCGCGGCGTCGCCCAGGTGGTCCTGAACCGCGTCCGCCATCCGGCCTATCCCAATTCGGTCTGCGGCGTCGTCTTCGAAGGCGCGCGCCGCGCCACCGGCTGCCAGTTCAGCTTCAGCTGCGACGGCTCGCTGCGGCGGGCGCCGGCCGAGCCCTATTGGAGCCGAGCGAAGGCGGTCGCGGCCGCGGCGCTGAACGGCTACGTCTATGCGCCGGTCGGCTGGTCGACCCATTATCACGCCAATTACGTGATGCCCTATTGGGCGCCGACCCTGGTCAAATCGGCCAATGTCGGCCTGCACATCTTCTACCGCTGGCGCGGCGGCTGGGGCCGGCCCGGGGCGTTCACCAACAATTATTCCGGCGCCGAGCCGGCGATCGCCTGGCGCGGCGGCTTCGGCCAGCCGATCGGCGGCGTCGCCCAGATCGCAGGCACGCGCGACGCCGTCGCCGCCCAGGCCGCCGCGGCGGCGCTCGCCGGCGGAACCGGCAGCGTCGACAGCTTCCAGCGCGCGGTGCTGCGCCGCTACGAGCCGCTCCAGCAGGACAGCGCCAGCGCGGTCATCGCCGATCGCGCTCGCGTCGCCGACCCGAACATGACGAACAGCAATCGCTGGGCGCTGACCGGCAGCGACAGCGGCGCCGCCGCGCAAACGCCGCTCGGCCGCAACAACAACCAGGCCGAGCAGCCGCACGAACTCCAGGGCGTGCGCCGCCGCTGGGATCCGACGCCGCCGGCGCAGCGCGAGGGGAATGAGGGCCAGACCTCGCAGGCGACGACGCCCGCCGCAGCCACGGGCACGCCCGCAGCCGCGCCGACGCACTGAGCCGTCTAACAACCGTCATCCCGGCGAAGGCCGGGATCTCAGGACAAGAAGTCTCGGCGGGTTTCCACGAGACCCCGGCCTTCGCCGGGGTGACGTGGTTGCGGCTCAGGCCGCGGTCAGCAGCCTTCTCTCGCCCGCCAGGCTCATCAGCGCCTTCTGGAGCTTCTCGAAAGCGCGCACCTCGATCTGGCGGATGCGTTCGCGGCTGACGTCGTAGACCTGGCTCAGTTCCTCGAGCGTCTTCGGCTCGTCGGTCAGGCGCCGCTCGGTCAGGATATGCTTCTCGCGGTCGTTGAGGCTCTCCATCGCCTCGACCAGCAGATCGTGGCGGAGCCTGCTCTCCTCGGCGTCGGCGACGCGCTCGTCCTGCAGCGGCTCGTTGTCGACCAGGAAGTCCTGCCAGCTGCCCTCGCTGTCGTCGCGCAACGGCACGTTCAGCGAGGTGTCGCCGCCCATCGCCATGCGCCGGTTCATCGAGACGACGTCCTCCTCGGTGACGCCGAGATCGGTGGCGATCTTGGTGACGTCCTCGGGCTTCATGTCGCCGTCCTCGAACGCCTCGATGCGGTTCTTCATCCGGCGCAGGTTGAAGAAGAGCTTCTTCTGCGCCGCGGTGGTGCCCATCTTCACCAGGGACCAGCTGCGCAGGATGAATTCCTGGATCGAGGCGCGGATCCACCACATCGCATAGGTCGCGAGGCGGAAGCCCCTTTCGGGCTCGAACTTCTTCACGCCCTGCATCAGGCCGATATTGCCCTCGGAAATGAGCTCGGCGAGCGGCAGGCCGTAGCCGCGATAGCCCATCGCGATCTTGGCGACGAGGCGCAGGTGGCTGTTCACCAGGCGCGCGGCGGCGTCGGTGTCCTGATGCTCGGTCCAGCGCTTGGCCAGCATATATTCCTCTTCCGGCGAGAGGATCGGGAATTTCTTGATCTCGGCGAGATAGCGGTTGAGGCCTGCCTCGCCGCTCCCTGCCGGGATCGTCGCCGGGACGTTTCTGCCTGCCATGACGGTCTCAATTCTCCCTGGACGCTGCATGGGCCGTGCAAGCCCATCTGTCCGTACGTGGTTTCTATACGGTAAGCGCCCCGAACAGTTCCTGAATATCGGATGGAAGCGCGCTTTTGAAGGACAAGTTTTCTTTCGATACCGGATGGACGAACCCAAGCTCTGCCGCGTGCAGCGCCTGGCGCTGAAAGTTCAGCCTTTTCAATATCTCGCGATGCTCAGGCCGGGGCCGGCCGTAGACCGGGTCGCCGAGCAAAGGATGGCCGATCGAGGCCAGATGGACGCGGACCTGGTGCGTGCGCCCGGTTTCCAGCCGGCATTCCACCAAAGCGGCATCCCGCAACGGAGTGACGATTCGGTAGTGGGTGACCGCCCTCTTGCCGCGCCCTTCGCCGGTCACCGCCATCTTCTTGCGGTTCGCCGGAGAGCGGGCGAGCGGCGCGTCTATCGCCCCGCTCGCCGGATTGGGACGGCCGGCGGTGATCGCCAGATAGCGCCGGTCGATGCTGTGCCTGGCGAATTGCGCGGCGAGCCCCTCATGCGCGACGTCGGTCTTGGCGACGACGAGCAGCCCCGATGTATCCTTGTCGATCCGATGGACGA
>JAFAZM010000235.1 GCA_019239785.1 Sphingomonadaceae bacterium | reverse complement strand
CATCGCGAGGACCACTTCGTCGATCCCGCCCGCGGCGATGCGGGCGACCAGCCTGTCGATGCGCAGATCCTCGGGCCGCACGCCCTCCAGCGCCGAGAGGCGGCCGCCCAGGACATGGAAACGGCCGGGGAAGAGCCGCGAGCGATCGAGCGCCCAGAGATCCGATACCTCCTCGACCACGCAGAGCAGGCGGGCGTCGCGCCGCGAATCGGCGCAGATGCCGCAGGGATCGACCGTGTCGACATTGCCGCAGATCGCGCAGACCGAGAGCGTCTCGCTGACCTTGGTCAATGCGCGCAGCAGCGGCGCCATCGCCGTCTCGCGCCTTTTCATCAGGTGCAGCACCGCCCGCCGGGCCGAGCGCGGGCCGAGGCCGGGAAGGCGCGCCAGCGCCTGGGTCAGCGCTTCGATCTCGGAGGAGGCCATGGGCCTGGATATGGGCAGGAGGCGCGGCTTGCCAAGGCGAATGTAGAGGATAGGGATTGCGCCATGCGCATCGCCTTCATGGGAACCCCCGAATTCGCCGTGCCGACGCTCGACGCCCTGCTCGCCGCCGGGCACGACGTCGCCGCTGTCTACACGCAGCCGCCGCGGCCCGCGGGGCGGGGCAAAGGCCTCACCACCTCCCCGGTGCAGAAACGCGCGAAGGCGGCCGGGATCGAGGTGCGCACGCCGCTCTCGCTGAAGGACGAAGAGGCGCAGGCGGCCTTCCGCGCGCTCGACCTCGATGTCGCCGTGGTCGCCGCCTATGGCCTGATCCTGCCCGAGCCGATCCTCGAAGCGCCGCGCTGGGGCTGCCTCAACGTCCACGCCTCCCTGCTGCCGCGCTGGCGCGGCGCCGCGCCGATCCAGCGGGCGATCCTCGCCGGCGACCGGCAGACCGGAATCACGATCATGCAGATGGAGCAGGGGCTGGACACGGGGCCGATGCTCGCGGCGCAGGGCGTCGCGATCGATCGCAAGACCGCGGGCGAGCTGACGGACGAGCTCGCCGCGCTGGGAGCGAATTTGATGGCCGAAGTGCTGAAGCGCTTCTCCGACGCCGGCCGCATGCGGCAGAACGAGGCCCGCGCCAGCTACGCGCCCAAGATCAGGAAGGAGGAAGCCCGGCTCGACTTCACCCTGCCGGCCGCTCAGGTCGAACGGCAGGTGCGCGCCTTCAATCCCGTGCCGGGCGCCTATTTCGAATATGAAGGCGAGCGGATCAAGATACTTGCCGCCGAACTCTCAGAATTGAACGGAACGCCAGGGACCGTGCTCGACCACGGCCTCACCATCGCATGCGGCGAAGGCGCGATCGTCCCCACCATGGTCCAGCGCGCCGGGCGGGCGCCGATGCTGCCGGCGGAGCTGCTGCGCGGCTTCGTCATTCCGGCCGGCGCCTGCCTCACGTGACCCGCTTCCGGCTGATCGTCGAATATGACGGCCGGCCGTTCATGGGCTGGCAGCGCCAGGCACACGGCCCCTCCGTCCAGCAGGCGATCGAGGAGGCGATCCTCGCGGTGACGCAGGAGGAGGCGGTGCTGCACGCGGCCGGGCGGACCGATGCCGGCGTGCACGCGCTGGCGATGACCGCCCATGCCGACGTAGCCAAGCCGATCGCGGCGCAGCGGCTCGCGGCCGGGATCAATGCGAGGCTGCGGCCGCTGCCGGTCGCGATCCTCTCGGCCGAGAAGGCGGAGGAGGATTTCCACGCCCGCTTCTCCTGCATCGGCCGGCGCTATCGCTACCGGATCGTCAACCGGCGCGCGCCGCTGGCGCTGGACGCAGGCCGGGCCTGGCGGGTGCCGGTGCCGCTCGATGCGGCGGCGATGTACGAATCGGCGCAGGTGCTGGTCGGCCGCCACGATTTCACCACCTTCCGCTCGGCGCATTGCCAGGCGGAAAGCCCGGTGAAGACTCTGGACCGACTGGATGTGCGGCGGCGCGGCGAGGTGGTGGAGATCGAAGCGGCCGCGCGGTCCTTCCTGCATCACCAGGTGCGCTCGATGGTCGGCTGCCTGGAGCTGGTCGGGCGGGGGAAATGGACGAAGGCGGATTTGCGGGCTGCGCTGGAGGCAAAGGAACGGGCCGCGCTCGGCTTCAATGCGCCGCCGGACGGGCTCTATTTCGTCGAGGCGACCTATCCTGCGCCTTCGTCACCCCGGGCTTGATCCGGGGTCCACGTTCTTACGACGTTCGCTGAAAAGAAGATGGATGCCGGATCAAGTCCGGCATGACGGATCATGGGATGGGCAGAGACTAGCCGCGGCCGCCCGACGCTCGCTTTCGCTGGCTTACGCTCGCCCGGGCCGGCTGCCGGGAAGAAACCCCCAACCCGAACACCCGCCGCAGCGACTTGTCGAGCATCAGCAGCTGCCAGAGCAGCCGGCCATGGTCGGCGCGGCCGCTGCTATGCGCTTCGGCGAGGCGGGCGATCGCTTCGGCGTCGAACCAGCCGGTCTCGGCAAGCGCGGCGCTGCGCGCGACTGCCGCGGCTTCGGCGGCGAGCGGGCCGCGGAACCAGGCGGAGACCGGGGTGACGAAGCCCATCTTGCGCCGATGGAGGATCTCCTGCGGCAGCCGGGAGGCGAGCGCGCGCTTCAGCAGCCACTTGCCGGCGCCGCCGCGCAGCCGCAGCCGCGGCGGCAGCTTCGCGGCGAACTCGACCAGGCGATGGTCGAGCAAAGGCTCGCGCGCCTCGAGGCTCACCGCCATCGAGGTGCGGTCGACCTTGGTGAGAATGTCGCCCGGCAGCCAGATCTTGAGATCGGCATATTGGGCGCGAGAGAGCGAATCCCGCGCCGGCGCCTCGCGCATCGCGGTCACGTAACGCTGCTCGGCATCATGGCCGTGCAGCGGCGCGGTGAAGATCGACCGGCGCAGCGCGGGCGGGGTCACGCCGACGCCGAGCGCATAGGCGGTGCCGCCCCCCTGCCCCAGCGCCTGCAGACTGGTCTTGGCGCGGAAGGCACGCGGCGCCCAGTCGAGCTTCGGATAGACATTGCCGAGCGCGCCGGCGGCGCGGCCGAGCGGGCCGGGCAGCAGCGCACGGGCGCGCTCCTCGGCAATGAACATCCGGTAGCGGCGGTAGCCGGCAAAGGCCTCGTCGGCGCCGTCGCCGGAGAGCGAGACCTTCACCTTCTCGCGCGCCAGCTCGGAAACGCGATAGGTGGCGAGGGCCGAGGCGTCGGCGAAGGGCTCGTCGAAGGCGTCGGCAAGCGTGTCGATCAGCCCTGTATCCTCGGAGGCAACGGTGCGGCTGCGATGATGGGTCGCGAACAGGGCGGCGACCTGGGCCGCGTAGCGCGTCTCGTCATGGTCGGCCTCGTCGAAGCCGATCGCGCAGGTCTCGACCGCCTCGCGGCTCGCCTCGGCCATGAAGGCGACCACCGCCGAGCTGTCGACCCCGCCCGACAGGAAGGCGCCGAGCGGCACGTCGGCGACCATGCGCGAGCGCACCGCGGCGCGCAGGCGCTCGACCATCTCCTCTTCGAGCGACTTGGCGGAGGCGCGGACAGGGCTGGAGAAATCGACGTCCCACCAGCAGATCGGCCGCGGCACCGGCCGGCCGCGCCGGACGAGCAGATAATGGCCGGCCGGGAGCTTGGGCACGCCCTCGACCATCGACGCGTCGTCGGGGACGTAGCCGAAGGCGAGATAATCCTCGATCGCCTGCGCGCTCGGCATCCGTCGCAGCAGCGGAT
>JAFAZM010000197.1 GCA_019239785.1 Sphingomonadaceae bacterium | reverse complement strand
CGGGTGACGATCGCGTGCGGGAGCGGTCGGAAGAAGCTCGGCCAGCCCGTCCCGCTGTCGAACTTGGTGGTCGAGGAGTAAAGCGGCTGGCCGCAGCCTGCGCAGTGGAAGATGCCGCGGCGATGCTCATGGTCGAGCGGGCTCGAGAAGGGCCGCTCGGTCGCCGCCTGACGCAGGGTCGCATATTGGGCGGGATTGAGCCGCTGCCGCCACTGGGCGTCGGTCAGCCGGAAGGGGAAATCGCCGGCCTTGGCGTCCGCGCCGCCGTCGCGGCCGGGCAGGGTCAGGATCACGCCGGCGACGAGCGCCGCGCCGCCGAAGCCGAGAAAGGCGCGCCTGTCGAGGTTCATGACGGGCCCCCTGCGCCTGCCGACCTTAACCGCGCACGAACGAGCCCGCGCAGCGCATTGCCGATCAGGAAGCCGCCCGCCAGATCCTCCGGCCGCAGGTCCGCCTCCTTCGCCTTCCCTTCGTCGATCAGCCGCGCGCGCAGGATGCCCGGCAGCAGACCGCGCGCCAGCGGCGGGGTCAGCAGGATGCCGTCGCGCGCGACGAAGATATTGGTGAAACTGCCTTCAGTGAGGAAACCCTCCGGATCGGTGAAGACGATCTCGAATGCGCCCGAGGCCGCGCGCGCTGCGTCGTAGAAGGCGCGGTCGCTGGTCTTGTGCCGAAGCCGGAAGTCCTGCGGCGAGACCGGCAAAGGCACGAGCGCGACCTCGACCGGCTCGGCGGGCGGCGGCGCCAGCGGCGCGAGCTCGATCGCCATGCAGCCGCGCCGCGAGACCGCGAGCCGGATCCGGCTCGGCCCGGCGCGGAAGGTCGCCGCTTGCAGGTCGTTGCGCGCTTCGTGCCGGTCGAAGCGGAAGTCGAGCGCCTCGGCGCTGGCCTTCAGCCGGGCGAGGTGGCGGTCGAGATCGACGACGCCTTCCATCGGATCGAAGCGCATCGTCTCGATCAGATCGAAGCTCGCCGCAGTCTCCACGAACCTTCCTTTCGCCAGGCATTCGCGCCATTCGTCGCCGGCATCGCTGTCCGCGACGATCGCGGAGCCGAGGCCGAGCCGGGCGGTGCGCTCGCCCGCCTTCAGCACCAACGTCCGGATGGCGACATTGAACGCAGCATCGCCGTCGGCACCAAGAACGCCGATCGCGCCGCAATAGGGGCCGCGCGGCGCCGCCTCCAGCCCGGCGATGATCTCCATCGCCCTGATCTTGGGGGCGCCGGTGATCGAGCCGCAGGGGAAGATCGCGCCGATCAGGTCGATCGCGTCCCGGCCCGGCTCCAGCTTCGCGGTCACCGTCGAGGTCAGCTGCAGGAGGGTCGGGTAGGTCTCGACCGCGAACAAGGCCGGCACCTCGACGCTGCCGGCCTCGGCGACGCGGGAGAGGTCGTTGCGGAGCAGGTCGACGATCATCAGATTCTCGGCGCGCTGCTTGGGGTCGGCGGCGAAGGCCTCGGGATCGGCGCCGGGCGGGGCGGTGCCCTTCATCGGCCGGGCGGTGATCCGGCCGCCCTCGAGGGTGAAGAACAATTCCGGCGACAGGCTGAGCAGCCAGTGGCTGCCGGTAAAGACGATCGCGCCATGGCCGGCGCGGGCGCGGCGGCGCAGCGCGGCGTAGAGCGCGAGCGGCTCGCCCGCGGTGGCGACCGAAGCGGCGAAGGTGAGGTTCGCTTGGTAGATGTCGCCGGCCTCGATATGGGTCTTCGCCGCCGAGAGGGCCGTCTCATATTCGGCGCGGGAGATGAGCGGCTTCGCGGCACCGGCCCAGGCGCCGGCGCCGTCCGGCAGCAGCGCCTCGACGTCGACCGCCTCGCCCCGCTCGAACAGTCCGAACCAGAGCAGGGGCGGCGCCTCCGCTGCCGGCGCGGCGCGGAGCGGCTTCAGCCGCTCCTCGAAGGCGAAGCCGGCCTCGTAGCCGATGAAGCCCGCGGCGGTCCGGCCGCGGAGCTTCTCGAGGCAGGCTCGCACCTCGTCCGGGTCGCGCGTCTCGACGATCTCCGACGCGCCGGTGAACAGGGTCGCGCGCCCGCCCGGCCTGGCGTCGTCGAGCAGGACGAAGGGCGCGCTCAGCCTTGCCATGCGCGCTTGGCCGGCCCATGTGCCCGCCACGGGAGAGTGACTTTGGTTTGCAGCGTCTTCGACCTCTTCAAGATCGGGGTCGGTCCATCCAGCTCGCACACGATGGGACCGATGACGGCGGCCTGCCGCTTTGTCGAGGGCCTGCGTGAGGGGGGCATGCTGGAGCGCACCGCCAAGGTGAGCGTGGACCTCTACGGCTCGCTGGCCCTGACCGGCAAGGGCCACGCCACCGACCGCGCCGTATTGCTCGGCCTCTCGGGCCAGCGGCCGGACCGGATCGATCCCGACGAAGCCGACCGTACCGTCTCCCGCATCCGCGAGAGCGGCCGGCTCGCGCTCGGCGGCAGCCGCGAGATCGGCTTCGACGAGGCCGCGGACCTGCGCTTCCTGCAGCGCGAGCGGCTGCCCCACCATTCCAACGGCATGCGCTTCGCCGCCTTCGACGCGGCCGGCGCCACCCTCGACAGCCGCATCTCCTATTCGGTCGGCGGCGGCGCGGTGGTCGACGAGGCGGCAGTGGCGCGCAACGCGCCGCCGGAGGGCGCCTGGGACGTGCCCTACCGGTTCAGCTCGGGCGACCAATTGCTCGAAATCGCTGACCGCGACGGCAAGTCGATCGCCGACATCGCCCGCGCCAACGAACGCGCCGCCTTCTCCGACGAAGAGATCGACCGGCGCCTCGATGAGATCGACGGCGCCATGGCCGCCTGCATCGACCGCGGCATGGCGGTCGGCGGCGTGCTGCCGGGCGGGCTCAACGTCAAGCGCCGCGCGCCGGCGCTGCACAAGCTGCTGACCGACCGCGCCGAGCGGGCGCTGCAGGATCCGCTGACCGTGATCGACTGGGTGAACCTCTGGGCGCTTGCGGTGAACGAGGAGAATGCGGCTGGCGGCCGGGTCGTCACCGCGCCCACCAACGGCGCCGCCGGGATCGTGCCGGCGGTGTTGCGTTACTATCAGCGCTTCACGCCGCGGGCGACGCAGGAGGGGACCCGGATCTTCCTGCTCACCGCCGCCGCGATCGGCTCATTGTTCAAGGAGAATGCCTCCATCTCCGGCGCCGAGGTCGGCTGCCAGGGCGAGGTCGGCGTCGCCTGCTCGATGGCCGCGGCCGGACTGACCGCAGCGCTCGGCGGCAGCCCGGCGCAGGTCGAGAATGCCGCCGAGATCGGCATGGAGCACAATCTCGGGCTCACCTGCGATCCGGTCGGCGGCCTGGTCCAGGTGCCCTGCATCGAGCGCAACGCGGTCGGCGCAATCAAGGCGATCGAGGCCTCGCGGCTGGCGATGGTCGGCACCGGCGAGCATCGGGTCAGCCTCGACCAGGTGATCGAGACGATGCGCAAGACCGGCCTCGACATGAACGAGCGGTACAAGGAGACGTCGCTCGGCGGATTGGCGGTGAATGTCGTCGAATGCTGAGGCTTGCCGAGCGACGTCTTTGTTTGCCGCGCGTGTCGATCTGAAGGGGGTCTCTCAGGCCCAACGCGCGGAGTCCGTGCCGGCCCAGGCGCCAGCGCAGGGCGAGGGCCCTGATGCCGCGTCGGCTCCGCTTGCCCGTTCCCCCGCCCAGCCTCTCACATCAAACTGTCGGGAGGTTGGGCGGGGGAGCGGGCCGGCTCTGGACTCCGCGCGGTGAGCCTCGGAGCCGCGGCGGCGTCTCCGCGCGCGGCAAATCAAAACAACAACGTCAGCCCGTACGTCCCGGCGGCGATCGCGGCCGAGGCCGGGATGGTGATGAACCAGGCGATGATGATGTTGCCGGCGACGCCCCAGCGCACCGCGGTCGCGCGCCGGGCGGCGCCGACGCCCATGATGCAGCCGGTGATCGTGTGCGTGGTCGAGACCGGGATGCCGAGCCAGGTCGCGCCGAAGAGCATGATCGAGCCGCCGAATTCGGCGCAGACGCCCTCGCGCGGGGTGATGCGGGTGATCTTCGAGCCCATCGTGTGGACGATCCGCCAGCCGCCCATCAGGGTGCCGAGCCCCATCGCCGCCTGACAGGAGAGCACCACCCAGAAGGGCACGTGGAAGCTGCCGCCGAGCATGTGCTGGGAATAGAGCAGGACGGCGATGATCCCCATCGTCTTCTGCGCGTCGTTGCCGCCATGGCCGAGCGAGTAGAGCGCCGAGGTGAACAATTGGGCGCGGCGGAAGATGCGGTCGGACCGATTGGCGGCGACCCTTCGGAATCCCCAGGCGACGAGGATCATCAGGATGATCGCGGTGGCCATGCCGAGGAGCGGGGCGAAGAAGATGCCGATCACCGTCTTGGTGACGCCGGACCAGACCACCGCGCCGAAGCCGGCCTTGGTGATGCCCGCGCCGAGCAGTCCCCCGATCAAAGCGTGGCTCGACGAGGAGGGGATGCCGAGCAGCCAGGTCAGGATGTTCCAGAAGATCGCGCCGATCAGGG
>JAFAZM010000092.1 GCA_019239785.1 Sphingomonadaceae bacterium | reverse complement strand
GAGCAGGACCGGGAAGATCAGCAGGCGGATCTCGTCGACGAGGCCCGCCTCCAGCAGCGACTGCACCAGCACCGAGCTGCCCTGGGTCAGCAGGTCCGGCCCCTCGCTTTGCTTGAGCTGCGCGACCGCCGCCGGCACGTCGCCCTCGAGCCGCTCGCTATTCTCCCAAGCGAGCGGCGCGGTCGCGGAGGTGGCGACATATTTGGTGACGCCGTTGAACAGGGCCGCCGGCTCCTCCTCGGTGAACGGCCAGTGCGCCGCGAAGATCTCATACGTCCTGCGGCCGAGCAGGAGGTCGAAGGGCTGGGCGAAGCCCTCGCCCATCCACTCGCCCATAGCCTGGTCCCAATAGGGAAAGCTCCAGCCGCCATGGCGGAAGCCGCCGGTCGGGTCCTCCTCGGGTCCGCCCGGTGCCTGCATGACTCCGTCGAGGCTGACGAAGCCGGCGGCGACGACCCGCCTCATCGCGCCAGCTCCGCCGCGACTTCCCCCAGCTGGTCGGCGCAGGTGCCCCAGCCGTCGTGGAAGCCCATCTTGGAGTGGGTCTCGGCATCGGCCGGGTTCCGGTGCATCGCCACCGCCCGATAGAGCGTCTTCCCCTCGCCGGCGTCGGCCAAGGTCATGATGGCGGTGAATGCAAGCGCGCCGCAGCCTTCGGGCCCAAGGTCGTTCGGGCGCCAGCCGGGGCCGAGCGCGCTGGTCCAGACCAGCCGCTCGCCCTCGGTCACGTCGAGGACGCAGCCGTTGCCGACCGCCTCGAACCCGTCGGGACCCGTCATCTTGTTGTAGAAGCGGCCGCCCGGGCGAAGGTCGAGCTCGAACTCGGGCGTCTGATAGGGGCGGGGCGCCCACCATTTCCTGATATGCTCCGGCGTGGTCAGCGCGGTCCAGACGATATCGCGCGGGGCATCCAGGATCCGTTCGAGCACGAGGTCGGTCTCACTCATCTTTCGCTCTCCTTGGCCTTCAATGTTTCGAGATAGTCTTCGAGCCGGTCGAGCCGGCCTTCCCAGAGCGCGCGCTGCTCGGCGATCCACGTCTCGGCGGCGGCGAGGGCCTTCGGCTCCAGCCGGCAGGTGCGCACCCGGCCCTTTTTCTCGCTGCGCACCAGCCCGCTCGCCTCGAGCAGCTGCAAATGCTGCATCACCGCGGGCAACGAGATGCGATAGGGCGCGGCGAGCTCGCTGACCGAGGCCGGGGCGCGGCTGAGGCGCGCAAGCATCCCGCGCCGCGTCGGATCGGCGAGCGCCTGGAAGGCGAGGTCGAGACGGGCCGATTCGTTAAGCATATGCTTAACTAACGTGGTTGGATCGCGGCGGCAATGGAAACTTTACCGCTGACTTAACTATCCGTCATTGCGAGTGAAGCGCGGCAAATCCAGTGCCGCGGCGAGACCGAGTCTGGATTGCTTCCCCTTGGCTTTCGCCGGGTCGCAATGACAGCTGGGTGATGCGCCAGCCTCGCCCTTGGCTTTACAGCTTCCTGTCCGCTCCCCTATCGGCCGGCCATGACGCAGCCCGATTCCGTGCTCATCGTCGATTTCGGCAGCCAGGTGACCCAGCTCATCGCCCGGCGGGTGCGCGAGGCTGGGGTCTATAGCGAGATCGCACCGTTCAACCGGGCCGACGAGGCCTTCGCGCGGCTGCGGCCGAAGGGGATCATCCTCTCCGGCGGCCCCTCCTCGGTGATGTGGGAGGACAGCCCGCGCGCGCCGCAGCATTTCTTCGAGGCCGGCGTGCCGATCCTCGCCATCTGCTATGGCCAGCAGACCATGGCGCACCAGCTGGGCGGCCGGGTCGCGCCGTCCGACAGCCGCGAGTTCGGCCGCGCCTTCATCGAGATCACGGGAGACTCGATGCTGTTCGACGGCCTCTGGAAGCCCGGCGAGCGCCACCAGGTCTGGATGAGCCATGGCGACCGGGACGAGCAATTGCCCGAAGGCTTTCGTGTCGTCGCCCGATCGGACGGCGCCCCTTATGCGGTGGCGGTCGACGAGGCGCGGCGCTTCTATAGCCTGATGTTCCACCCGGAGGTCGTCCACACGCCCGACGGCGGCCGGCTGCTTGCCAATTTCGTCCGCCACGTCTGCGGCCTCGCCGGCGACTGGACGATGGCGGAATATCGCGCGACCAAGCTCGCCGAGATCCGCGCCCAGGTCGGGCAGGGCA
>JAFAZM010000032.1 GCA_019239785.1 Sphingomonadaceae bacterium | reverse complement strand
CCGCCGAGGAAGCCGATGTCCGACATCCCGCGCAACCGGCCGCTCGCGGAGCCCCTCGCGCCGCCGCGCCTCACCACGCCGCTCGCCATCGGCCTGATCGGATTCCTGACGCTCGTCGATCTGTTTGCGGCGCAGGCGATATTGCCGAGCCTCGCCAGCCATTACGGCGTTAGCGCCGCCCAGATCGGCGTCGCCGCCAATGCCGGCACGCTCGGCATGGCCGTCGCCGGACTGCTCGCGGGCGCGCTCGGCGCCCGGCTGGAGCGTCGCCGCGCGATCTGGATGAGCCTCGCCTTGCTGGCGCTGCCCACCGCCGCGCTCGCTTTGGCGCCGAACGTCGCCGTCTTCGCGATCCTCCGGGTCGTGCAAGGCCTGTTCATGGCGACGGCCTTCACCCTCACCCTCGCTTATCTCGCCGAGCGCTGCTCGATGGCCGCCGCGCCCGGCGCGCTCGCCGCCTATGTGACCGGCGGGGTCGCCAGCAACCTCGTCGGCCGCTTGACCGCCGCCTTCGTCGCCAGCCTGGTCGGTCCGGAAGCGAGCTTCCTGTTCTTCGCTTTGCTCAACCTTGCGGGCGCGGCTTTGGTCGCAGCGACGCTCAACCGCAACCCGCCGATGCTGAGGAGCGCCGAAACACGCCATTTCTGGTCCGCCTGGGCCGCGCACCTCGCCGAGCCACGGCTGCGGCGCGCTTTCGCGATCGGCTTCCTGATCCTGTTCGGCTTCATCGGCACCTTCACCTATGTCGGCTTCGTGCTGATGGCGCCGCCGCTGTCGCTGTCGATGCGCGCGCTCGGCCTCGTCTTCCTGGTGTTCGCGCCGTCGATGGCGACGACCCCGCTCGCCGGCAGCGTCGCGCGCCGCCACGGCGCCGGCCGCACCCTCGCGCTGGCGCTCGCCCTCGCCCTCGCCGGCCTGCTGCTGATGCTGCCGAAGAGCCTGGCGCCGATCCTCGCCGGCATGGTGCTGGTCGGCATCGGCACCTTCTTCGCCCAGGCGGCGGCGACCGGCTATGTCGGCCGCACCGCGACCGCCGACCGCACCGCCGCCAGCGGCCTCTACCTCTCGGCTTATTATTGCGGCGGCCTGGCCGGCGCCGCCCTCGTCGGCCAGCTGTTCGTTCGCTTCGGCTGGAACGCCGCCGTCGCCGGCATCTTCGTCGCCCTCGCCGGCGCGGCCCTGCTCGGCCTCGGCCTCAAGGAGCGGGCGGCGTGAGCGAGCGCTATCGGAAGGGCGTGGAGATCCTCGAGGCGCTGACCGGCAATCCTGCCGGCCACCTCACCAGCCGCGTCGCCGAGCTGGCGCCGGACTTCGCCCGCATGACCATCGAATTTCCGTTCGGCGACCTTTACGCGCGCGATACGCTCGACCTCAGAACCCGCGAGGTGGCGGCCATCGCCGCGCTCGCCGCGCTCGGCACCGCCGGTCCGCAGCTCCGCGTCCACGTCGCCGCCGCCCTGCACCAGGGCGTGTCGCGCGCCGAAATCGTCGAGCTGCTGATGCAGACGGCGATCTACGCCGGCTTTCCGGCCGCGCTGAACAGCCTTCAACACTGCCACGATCTGCTGTGTGAAGCCGGCTGCAGCGCCTGTCAGGCCGCCAGCCTCGTCGCGGGCCAGGGGTAGCGGCGCGCTTCCTGGACGAAGGCGCCGACTGCCGGCGAGTGCGGCCGGCCGCGCACCGTCGCCAGGTAGATCGTGCGGCTGAAGCTCGGCTCGACCAGCGGGCGGACGACGAGATCCGGATCGGTGACGCAGAATTCCGGGAAGAAGCCGAGGCCGAGCCCGGCCTTGATCATCCCCTGCACCCAGTCGTCGCGCGGCGAGCTGAACACCTGGCGCATCGCGATGCCGCGGCCGAGCAATTCCTTGCGCACCGGCTCGAACACCTCGCAATTCGAGCGGCTGACATAGGGCTCCTTGTCCAAGTCGGCGGCGTGGATCGGGTTCTTCGCGATCAGCCGGTGGTTGGGCGGCAGGACGATCACGAATCTTTCCTCGAAAATCGGCAATTGGTGGAGCGTCTCCGGCAGCTCCTCGGGCACCCCGACGATGGCAATTTCGAGGTCGCCTTTCTCGAGCCTGTCGATCATCGACGCGGCGCCGCCGTCCATCACCGTGACCTCGACCTGCGGATGCGCGGCCTGAAAGCGCACTATCAATTCGGCGACAAGCTGGGGGCCGATCGTGCACATCGCACCGATCGTGAGGCTCGCGCGCTCGAGCTTCTTCACGGCGCGGGCATGCTCGCGCGCCGCGCGCGCCGACTGCTCGACGCTCTCGAGGTAAGGCAGCATCATCCGGCCGAGCTCGGAGAGATGGGTGTTGCCCCGCTCCCGGTGGAAGAGCGGCCCACCCAATTCGTGCTCGAGCTGCTGGATGGCGCGGGTCAGCGCCGGCTGGCTGACGTTGCACTGCTCGGCCGCCCGCGTGAAGTTGAGCGTCCCGGCCAGCGCGACGAAGTACCGGACCTGCTGCATCTCCATCGCAGCACCCTCCCCGCTGGGCCTTCTACACCGCTCCCGGCGCGGCGCCCATACCGTGAAGGTATCGAACCGATGCCGCCTCGGCCTGTGACCGCGGCGGCCGCCTTTGAGACAATAAGGCCGCACCTCCCGAAGGTGCGCGAAAGCCTTTTCAAAGGAGACGAACAGACATGAAAGCCACCTCGATGGCGGTCACCGCCGCCGCCCTCGCCGCGATGTCCGGCGCCGCGCTCGCCGACCCGGTCGCGCCGCAGCCGAACAGCGACAAATGCTACGGCATCTCGCTCGCCGGCAAGAACGACTGCGCCGCCGGCCCGGGCACGAGCTGCGCCGGCACCTCGCGCCGTGCCTATGCCGGCAACGCCTGGAAGTATGTCGCGAAGGGCACCTGCACCAAGATCCAGACGCCGAAGGGCGCCGGCTCGCTGAAGCCGGTCGCGCGCTGAGCGGCCCCGAGAGGAGCACAGGCCATGACCCCGACCGCCGGACTGAGCTTCAGGCCCGTCCATTTCGCGGAGGCGATCGCCTCTCCGGCGGCGGGCTTGTGGTTCGAAGTGCATGCCGAGAATTACATGGTCGCCGGTGGCCCGCGCCTCGCCATGCTGGAGGCGCTGCGGCGGGAGAAGCCGCTGTCGCTCCACGGCGTCGGCCTCTCGCTCGCCGGCGCCGCCGACCCGGACCCGGACCATCTCGCCGCGCTGAAGGCGCTCTGCCGCCGCTTCCAGCCGTTCCTGGTGTCCGAGCATCTCGCCTGGTCGCGCAGCGGCGAGGTCGCCTTTCCCGACCTCCTCCCGTTCCCGAGGACCGGTGAGGCGCTGCGCCGCGTCGCCCGCAACATCGACAACGCCCAGACGCTCCTCGGGCGGCAGATATTGATCGAGAACCCCTCGCTCTACCTCGCCCTCGACGGCCACGAATGGAACGAGACGGACTTCCTCGCCGAGCTGGTCAAGCGCACCGGCTGCCGGCTGCTCGTCGACGTCAACAACATCTTCGTCAGCGCCCGCAATATCGGTTTCGCCGCCGAAGCCTATGTCGAC
>JAFAZM010000347.1 GCA_019239785.1 Sphingomonadaceae bacterium | reverse complement strand
CTTGCCGCCCGCCGCCTCGCGCCGCCCCCGCGTGTGAGTCGCGCGCGGCAGCATGCCATATTCGGCGGTCACCCAGCCGCGCCCCTTGCCGCGCAGCGAGGAGTTCGGGTTGGTATTGACCGACGCGGTGCAGAGCACCCGCGTGTCGCCGAAGCTCACCAGGCAGCTTCCCTCGGCATGGCGGGTGAAGCCTGGCTCCATGTGGATGGCGCGCATCTGGTCTGGCGCGCGGCCGGAAGGACGCATATCAACTCCTCTGGTGTGGCGGCGGCCTTAGCCAAAGCGGCAGGGGCATGCCAGCCTTCAGACCTGGCCGGATGGCAAAGGCTTATTCAATCCGTTCGGGCTGAGCTTGTCGAAGCCCCCCTCCTTCCTTTCCTGCAGTAAAGAGAAGTAAAGTCCTTCGACAGGCTCAGGACGAACGGGGTGGGTTCCAGCGTTTAACGCCGCAGCCCGACCGGTGGTGAGGAGGTGGACATGGCTGCGCTCAGGATCATCATGCTCGTTGTTGGGACCTTGGCGGTGCTCGTCGGCCTGCTCTGGCTCGGCCAGGGCCTCGGCATTGTCCGCTGGCCGGCGTCGAGCTTCATGATCGACGTCAGCGCATGGGCGGTGCGCGGTTGCGCGCTGGCGGTCGGCGGCGCGCTGATGATCTATTACGGCCTACGGGTCGGGCGCTGAGCGGACAGCGCCGGTTCAGCCGGAAGCGGGCAGAATGAGGGCATGAAAAGGATCGCGCCCGCACTCGCACTCGTCCTTGCAGCGGCGGCGCTGCCAGCCCAGGCCGCGCCGGCGCGGGCCGGCCCGGTGGAGACGATCAGCTACGAAACCGGACCCTGCTTCGGCCGCTGCCCGGTCTATCGCGTGACGGTGCGCAGCGACGGCCGGGGCAGTTTCGAAGGGATTCGCTTCACCGCGTTCACCGGCACGCGTCCGTTCCGGCTCACCCGCGCCCAGTATCTCGCCTTCGCCCGGCGGCTCGCGCCGGACCGGCCCGCGCAAGGCGAGCGGCACTACCAGCCCGGCACGCCGCTCTGCCGCCAGGCCGCGACCGACCTGCCTTCGGTGAGCATCGTCTGGCGCGGCCGCGGCGCGCAGAGCCTCTACGTCTATTATGGCTGCGACAGGAGGCAGAACGGGGCGATGTTCGATCGGCTCTCCTCGGCGCCGGCTTTGCTTCCGATCGGGGATTTCATCGCGCCCACGCGCTGACTACATTTCCCGCATGACCAGTTTTCCCGCATGACCAGCATTGGCGAGATGAGCGACCGCGCGCGGGACGTGTTCCGCATGGTGGTCGAGGCCTATCTGGAGAGCGGCCAGCCGGTCGGCTCGCGCACCATCTCGCGCACCTCCTCGCTGAACCTCTCGCCGGCCTCGATCCGCAACGTGATGCAGGACCTCGAGGAATCCGGCCTGCTCGCCGCGCCGCACACCTCCGCGGGGCGGATCCCGACCGAGCCGGGCCTGCGCCTGTTCGTCGACGCGATCATGCAGGTGGCCGAGCCGCGGCCCGAGGACCGGGCGGCGATCGAGGCCCTGGTCGATCGCGGCGGACCGATCGAGGAGGCGATCAGCAACGCCACCGCGGCGCTTTCCGGCCTCTCCGCCTGCGCCGGCATCGTGCTGGTGCCGCAGGCGGAGCCGGTGCTGCGCCAGCTCGCCTTCGTGCCGCTCTCGCCGCGCCAGGCGGTTGCGGTCGTGGTCGGCGGCGACGGCAGCGTCGAGAATCGCGTGGTGGACCTGCCGCAGGGCGTGACCGGCTCCACGCTCGCCGAGGTCGGCAATTATGTCAGCGCCCGCCTTTCCGGCCTGACCCTTTCGGAGGCGCAGGCGCGGCTCAAGGCGGAGATACGCGACGGCCAGGCGGCGCTCGACAAGGCGGCGCAGAAATTGGTCGAGCGCGGCCTCGCTCTGTGGTCCGAGGACGGCGCGCGCCGGCCGGTGATGATCGTCCGCGGCCAGGCCAATCTGATCGACGAGAGCGCCGCCGCGGACCTGGAGCGCGTCCGCCAATTGCTCGACGAGCTGGAGGGCAAGGAGGAGATCGCCCGCCTGCTCGACCAGGCCCGGGCCGGCGCTTCGATGAAAATTTTCATCGGTTCCGAGAACGAATTGTTCGCTTTGTCCGGCTCGTCCGTTATTGCCGCGCCCTATCGCGGCCAGGACGGCAAGGTCGTCGGCGTCGTCGGCGTGATCGGGCCCACAAGGTTGAACTATGCCCGGGTGGTTCCCATGGTGGACTTCACGGCGAAAACATTATCGAGACTGTTGAGATGAGCGAGAACGAGACTGGAATCGAAGACGGCGAGATCGATTTCGACGCCGCGGGCGGCGAGGGCGGCAGCGCCGACCTGGACCGGCTGGCGGAGCTCGAGAAGGAGCTGGAGGAGGTGCGTCAGCACGTCCTCTACGCCCAGGCCGAGACCCAGAACGTCCGCCGCCGGCTGGAGCAGGAGAAGGTCAGCGCCGCCCAATATGCCGCGACCGGCTTCGCCCGCGACATGCTGAGCGTGAAGGACAATCTGGAACGCGCGCTCGCCGCCGTCCCCGAGGAGCTGCGCACGGACGAACGGCTGAAGGGCCTGATCGCCGGCATCGAGGCGACGGGCCGTGAGCTCGACAGCGCCTTCCAGCGCCACGGCATCGAACGCATCGAGGCGATGGGCAAGCCGCTCGACCCGCACCTCCACCAGGCGATGCTGGAACTGCCCAGCGACGAGGCCGAGCCCGGCACGATCGTCCAAGAGATGCAG
>JAFAZM010000325.1 GCA_019239785.1 Sphingomonadaceae bacterium | reverse complement strand
CATATTCTCGAACTTGTCCTTGAGCTCGATCTCCTTGGCGACGGTGACGCCGTCCTTGGTGATGCGCGGCGCGCCGAAGCTCTTGTCGATGACGACGTTGCGGCCCTTGGGGCCGAGGGTGACCTTCACCGCGTCCGCCAGGATGTCGACACCGCGCATGATCCGCTCACGGGCGTCGCGCGAAAAGCGTACGTCTTTCGCTGCCATTTTCTGTCTTCCTTCCAAATCGTCACCCCGGCGAAGGCCGGGGTCTGGTTGAAACTGTTCGCGACTTCTGGATTCCGGATCCCGGCCTGCGCCGGGATGAGGGGCTGAACGTCAGCCGATGATGCCCAGGATATCGCTTTCCTTCATGATGAGGAGGTCCTCGCCCTCGATCTTGACCTCGGTGCCCGACCATTTGCCGAACAGGATGCGATCGCCGGCCTTGACGTCGAGCGGGGTGACCGTGCCGTCCTCGGCGCGGCTGCCGGTGCCGACCGAGACGACCTCGCCTTCCTGCGGCTTCTCCTTGGCGGTGTCGGGAATGATGATCCCGCCGGCGGTCTTTTCGTCGGCCTCGACGCGGCGGACGAGCACGCGGTCGTGGAGCGGTCGAAAGTTCATGCTTGCACCTTTCTCATTGGTGGATGAATCCCTGTTAGCACTCACGCAGGGTGAGTGCCAATGCCGGCTGATTTAAGCGCCGCGCGTGACAGGTCAAGGACTCGGGCGGCAAAGAAACCGGCCGGCGCCGAAAAGAAAGTGCGGACGCAGCGAAACCCGCCGGGCCGAGGGCCCGGCGGGACGAGACCGGCCGGCCCGGGCCGCATTTACACCCGGGCGGCGCTGGGCTAGCCGAATGGGCGAGGAAGGAGAGGCGGATGCGGTTCGTCGGCAAGGCGTGGAAGGTCCTGGTCGGGATCAAGGACGGGCTCGTCCTCATCTTCATGCTGCTCTTCTTCGGCAGCCTCTATGCGGCGCTTGCGGCGAGCCCGCATCGCGGCAGCGCCAGCAGCGGCGCGCTCCGTCTCGACCTGCGCGGCGCGATCGTCGAGCAGCCGTCGGTGCAGAATCCGTTCGACACGATCGGCGGCCGAGGCCGCGCCCGCGAATATCGGGTCAGCGAGCTGGTCCATGCGCTCGACGAGGCGGCGGCGGACGACGACGTCCATGCCGTCGCGCTCGACCTCGACGATTTCGGCGGCGGCGGCCAGACCGCGATCACCGACGTCGGCGCCGCGCTCGACCGCTTCCGCCGCGCCAACAAGCGCGTGGTCGCCTACGCGACCGGCTATAATGACGACGCCTACCAGCTCGCCGCCCATGCCGACGAGATCTGGATCGATCCGCTCGGCGCGGTGGTGCTGACCGGCCCGGGCGGCGCCAATCTCTATTATGCCGGCCTGCTGCAGCGGCTCGGCATCACCGCCAACGTCTATCGGGTCGGCGCCTTCAAGTCGGCGGTCGAGCCATTCACCAGGAACGACATGTCGCCCGAGGCGCGCGAGGCCAGCCAGACGCTCGCCAACGCGCTCTGGGGAAGCTGGCAGCAGGACGTCCATCAGGCGCGGCCGCGCGCCCAGGTCGCCCAATATGTCGGCAACATGCCGGGCTTCGTCACCGGCGCCGGCGGCGACCTCGCGCACGCGGCGCTGAACGCCGGCCTGGTCGACCATGTCGGCGACCGCACCGCCTTCGGCCGGCGCATGGCCGAGCTCGCCGGCGCCGGCGACGACGACGTGCCCGGCAGCTACCGCGCGATCCGCTACAGCGCCTGGGTCGACGATCATCCGGCGAGCCGCTCCGGCGGCGAGGTGGCGGTGCTGACCGTCGCCGGCGACATCGTCGACGGCAATGCGCCGGCCGGCACCGCCGGCGGCGACACCATCGTGCGCAACCTCGAGCGCGGGCTCCAGCGCGGCAACGTCAAGGCGCTGGTCGTGCGGGTCGATTCGCCCGGCGGCTCGGTGACCGCCTCCGAGCAGATCCGCCGCGCGATCGCGAACGCGCATGCGCGGGGCATCCCAGTGGTGATCTCGATGGGCTCGGTCGCGGCGTCGGGCGGCTATTGGATCTCGACCGCCGGCGACGTCATCTTCGCCGAGCCTTCGACGATCACCGGCTCGATCGGCGTGTTCGGCATCCTCCCGAGCTTCCAGGGCACGCTGCAGAAGCTCGGCATCGGCGCCGACGGCGTCGCGACGACGCCGCTCTCCGGCCAGCCGGACCTGCTGCGCGGCCCCTCGCCCGAGGCGGGGCAATTGCTGCAGACCGGGGTCGAGAGCACCTATCGGCGCTTCATCTTTTTGGTCGCCCGCGCCCGGCACCTGCCGCCGGCGCGGGTCAACGAGATCGCGCAGGGCCGGGTCTGGGACGGCGGTACCGCTCACCAGCTCGGCCTGGTCGACCGGTTCGGCAATCTCGGCGACGCCATCGCCGAGGCGGCGCGGCGCGCGCATCTCGATCCGGCCGACGTCCATCCGGTCTTCCTCGAAAAGCAGCCGAGCTGGCTCGAGCGGATGTTCGCCAGCGCGGCGCGCGACGACGACCGGACCGAGACGAACGGGCGCGACGCCTTCGCGAGCCTCGCCCGGCGGCCCGAGCTGATGCTCGCGCACGCCTTCGACGATGCCCGCCAGCTCCTCGCCGGGCCGGCGATCCAGGCGCGCTGCCTCGACTGCCCGGCGATCGCTCCGCCGACGCGGCTCGCGCCCGGCGCC
>JAFAZM010000306.1 GCA_019239785.1 Sphingomonadaceae bacterium | reverse complement strand
CCGGGACTCGGGGCTGAGTGGCGGGTCGACCAAGACGATCACTATGTTGAAGCCCGTCTGGCCCGGCAAGCCATGCGTCGTGACCCTGCTCGAGGGTGAGTCGATGCGGATATGACAAGCGTGCGCGACCGCGTCAGTGATCCTGCTTGGTTGTGAACGCAGTAAGGCGATACCGCGCGGGTTGACGGAAAGGAGAACGTCGTAGTCGAGCGTGAACGCAACGGCCCCCGCCCATGGTAGCGCACGGGGCCGTTGGGGCGTTCGCGACGGATTCGGCGGCTGCAACGTCGGCTGGATTGGTGGCGGAATTGGTGGCGGAAGCGGCGGCTGGGCGGTGGCAGGCGGATCCAATAGAGCGATGCCTGCAGCGAATATGGTGGCGAAACCGAGCCTCTTCGTTGCGAACCTGTTCATTGCTTCCTCCTTCATGTGGTCCGCTGGCTACGCGGCCCGTCTGAGGAGGATTGTCAGCCCATCGCAGGGAATGGGATGGCCGGAGCCTGATCTTTTTCCGACGTGAATCCGATCTTTGCGCGGTAGCAGCGGCAAATCAAAAACCTGGAGCGGTCGATCTGATGCAAGCAGATCAACCGCATCAGTCGAACAGGCTGGACACCGAGCTCTCGTCCGCGATCCGCCGGATCGCCTCGGCCAGCAACGGCGCGATGGTGAGGATGCGGATTTTGTCGCTTGCCTCGGCCGCTTCATAGGCGGCGATCGTGTCGGTGATGACCAGCTCGGAGAGGACTGAATGGTCGACTCGCGCCGAGGCGGCGCCGGAGAGCACGCCGTGGGTGCAATAGGCGACGACGTCCTCGGCGCCGGCCTCCTTGAGCGCGGCCGCCGCATTGCAGAGCGTGCCGGCGGAATCGACGATGTCGTCGATCAATATACAGAACCGCCCGGCGACGTCGCCGATGATGTTCATCACCTCGGATTCGCCGGGCCGCTCGCGGCGCTTGTCGACGATGGCGAGCGGGGCGTTGTCGAGGCGCTTGGCGAGCGCGCGGGCGCGGACGACGCCGCCGACGTCGGGCGAGACCACCGTCATCGCCCGCCCCTTGAAGCGGGCCTGGATGTCGGCCGACATCACCGGCGCGGCGTAGAGATTGTCGGTCGGGATGTCGAAGAAGCCCTGGATCTGGCCGGCATGGAGATCGACCGAGAGCACCCTGTTGGCGCCGGCGACGGTGATCAGGTTGGCGACCAATTTGGCCGAGATCGGCGTGCGCGGGCCGGGCTTCCGGTCCTGCCGCGCGTAGCCGAAATAAGGAACGACCGCAGTGATGCGCTTGGCCGACGCGCGGCGCAGCGCATCGATGCAGATCAGCAGCTCCATCAGATTGTCGTTGGCCGGATAGGAGCTCGACTGGACGACGAACACGTCCTCGCCGCGCACATTCTCGAGGATCTCGACGAAAATCTCCTCGTCGGCGAAGCGGCGTACGCTTGCCTCGGTGACCGGGATCTCCAGATATTGGGCGATGGCCTGCGCGAGCGGCAGGTTCGAATTGCCCGTCATCAGCTTCATCGGCCCTGTATCCTCGTCGCCCCGATTAACGTCTCCTTATTGTCACGATGGGATCAGGGGAAGGGAGTAGGAGACAGGATGGCGGGCGAAGTCGCCTTCATGCCGACCGAGACGGACGTGGTCGCGGCGACGCGCGACTGGGCGCGGCGCGACCTTGCCCGGCCGCGGCAGCTTTGGGCGACGCTCGCGGCCGGCGCGGCCGCTGCCTGCCTCGCCTTGATCTTCGCGCTGAAGCCGGAAGCGCCGCCGGAGCGGGTGGTGCCGATCGCGTTGGGCGCCGGTCTCGGCGCGATCCTGCTCGTCGTGCTGATCCTCGCGATCCGCTTCGCCGCCTTGCCGGCGCAGGCGCGGCGGACCTTCCGCCAGAACAAGGCGGTCCAGAAGGAGCAGCTCTATTGCTGGTCCGACGAAGGGATCGGCTGGCGCTCCGCCTCGAGCGACTCCCGCATCGCCTGGGCCGAGCTCTACCGCTGGTCCGAGGGGCGCCACGCCTTCCTGTTCGCGGTCAGCGAGCGCGGCGTCCATTTCGTGCCGCGGCGCGCGCTGAGCGACGCCGAGGCAGCGGACTTGCGCGCAACCGCGGAAAGGTTCGGTCCGCCGCTTTTCTGAGTGGTGCGTTGCCGCTTACCAGCTCAGCCGATACGCAACGGCGACGGAGCAAGAGGCCACAATGGATCGAGAGGTCAACTTCACGCCGAATGAAGCCGACTATGTGGCAGCCAATCGCGCTTGGCTGCTCCGCTATCTGACCGCTCCGAACATGCGCTGGATCGGTGCCGCGCTCGGAGCATCGTTACTGATTGGCATCGTGACCTGGATCAACGACGGCGAATGGCGGCTACTGGCCTATGTCGCTGTCGGAAGCGCCGTGTTTGCCGCAATCCAGCTTTCGCATTGGCTGCTGGTCCCCCGCCGCGTCCGCCGCATGCTGCAACAGCGGCCATCGCTTCTCACACCCAATCGGTTCGTGTGGGACGAAGAAGGCCTGGAGGCGGAGTCCGATGCAGGCCTGACGCGGGTCCGCTGGCGTGAGCTCCATCGCTGGTTCGCAGGTGCTCACGGCTTCGTCTTCCTGCTTTCGGACTATATGTTGCTGGTTCTTCCGGCCCGAGCCCTGACCCGCGAGCAGACCGAGGACCTGCGCGGCGTGTTGCTGGCCCATCCCCGGAGCCCTAGGGACGGCGCAACATGAAGGTCGTCACCCGCTTCGCCCCTTCGCCGACCGGCCGGCTCCATGTCGGCAATATCCGCACCGGACTGCACAATTGGCTGTGGGCGCGCAAGCAGGGCGGCAGGTTCATCCTCAGGATCGACGACACCGACCTCGAGCGAAGCCGCGAGGAATTCGTGGCCGCGATCCGGGAGGACCTCGCCTGGCTCGGGCTCGATGCCGACGAGGAGGACCGGCAGTCCGCCCGCTTCGACCGCTACGAGGCGGCGCTGGCGCGGCTCGCCGAGGCGGGGCGCGTCTATCCGGCCTATGAGACCGCGCAGGAGCTGGAGCTCAGGCGCAAGGTGCTGCTCGGCCGCGGCCTGCCGCCGGTCTACGACCGCGCCGCTTTGGCGCTGACCGACACCGAGCGTGCGCGGCTGGAGGCGGAGGGGCGTAAGCCGCATTGGCGGTTCAAGCTCGACCATGGCGCGCCGATCGCGTGGCACGATCTGATCCGCGGCCCCCAGCAGCTCGATCCGGCTCTGCTCAGCGATCCGGTGGTGCGGCGCGAGGACGGCTCCTGGCTCTACATGCTGCCGAGCGTCGTCGACGATCTCGAAATGGGCGTCACCCATGTCGTGCGCGGCGAGGATCATGTCACCAATACCGGGCTGCAGATCCAGATGTTCGAGGCGCTTTGCGCGGCGCCGCCCGCTTTCGCGCACGAGGCGCTGCTGGTCGGCTCGGAGGGCAAGCTCTCCAAGCGGCTCGGCTCGCTCGGCGTCGAGGCGATGCGGGATGCGGGGATCGAACCGATCGCCCTTCTCGCCAAGCTGGCGCGGATTGGCACCGCGCTGCCGGTCGAGCCGGCGACTTCGCTCGAGCCGCTGATCGAAGGCTTCGATTTCGCGAGCTTCGGCCGGGCGCCGGCGCGGTTCGATCTGGAGGAGCTGGCGGCGCTCAATGCGCGCATCCTCCATCAGCTTCCGTTCGAAGCGGTGGCGGACCGGCTGCCCGACGGGATGAGCGCGGACGATTGGGCGGCGATCCGGCCGAACCTGCGCAACGTCGCCGCGGCGGCGGATTGGTGGGAGATCCTCCACGGCCATGTCGCGCGGCCCGCGGCCGAGGAGGATCGCGACTTCCTCGCCGGCGCCGCCGAGGCCGCCGCCGGGCTCGACTGGCGCGAAGCGCCCTGGCCGCAGCTCGTCGCCGCATTGAAGCCGGAGCGCAGCGGCAGGGCCCTCTTCCATCCGCTCCGGCTGGCGCTCACCGGTCGCGACAGCGGCCCCGAAATGGGGGTGCTGCTGCCGCTGATCGGGCGCGAGGAGGCGGTGGCGCGGCTGCGGGAGGCGGCAGGCGCGTAGGTCCTGCATTTAGGATATGGTATAACATGACGATATAATGTATCATCGACTCGCAGCCGGCATCAAGCCGGCGCGAGGACGAGGAGAATCGTCATGCCTGAAACCGGCTTCTTCGCGCAGAAGCAGCGCAGCCCGGCCAGCCTCGGGCTGGTCATCCTGCTCCACGGGGCGCTGATCGCCGCCGTGGTGCTGGTCAAGGGACCCGCCTTCCAGCACATCATCGACCGGACAACGGTGACCCTGATCCCGCTGACTCCGGATCCGCCCCCGGACCGGCCGCCCCCGCCGCCCCGGCCCGAGCAGCCGCAGCGCCCGATGGAGCATGTTGACCAGTTGCCGCCGCTTTACGACACACCGCCGCTCGGCCCGCCGTTCGACCCGGGCCCGCCACAGACAGCGCACACCGAAACAGCCGGCACCGCTCTCGACATACCGCGCTTGCCGCCGGAGCCGGTGCACGTGCCCGTCCGCCGCGCCGCCCAACTCGACATGTCAAGCGGCCTACAGCCGCCTTATCCGCCCTCTGAGGAACGCGCCCAGCGGGACGGCCGGGTCCAGGTCCGGATCACGATCGGGCTGGACGGGCGGGTGACCGACATCGCCCTCGTCTCGGCGACCAGCGATGCCTTCTGGCGAGCGACACAGCAGCAGGCGCTCCGCCACTGGCGCTTCCGTCCGGCGACGGTCGACGGCCGCCCGGTCGAGGAGACGCGGGTGATGTCCGTGGCCTTCCGGATTCAGGATCAGGGCTGAACCAGTCCGTCACGCCACCATTGTGGCGTGACGTCGAACGGGTCCGGCTGTCGCCGTCCCGTCGGCCGGTCGGGCCTGCTCCGCGGCGCAAGCCTATCGGCTTGCGCGCGGGGCGGCTTCCGACTTACGCCCCGCAGTGGACGTCGCCGGAGCCGGACTTGTTAATCGTGCAGCGGGCCGGGCCGGCGACGGTGACGTCGCCGGAGCCGCGCAGCTCGATCGCCGCAGTCTCGGTGGCGCGTATGCCGATGTCGCCGGAGCCTGCCACGGCGACGGTGGCGTTGGCGGCCTCGAGCTGGGTGAGGTGCAGGTCGCCGGAGCCGGTGATCGAGGCGTTCGCCTGACGGGCGCGGCCGGCGGCGGTGATGTCGCCAGAGCCGGTGACCGAGAAGCTCGCCTGGTCGGCGGTGAGGCTGGCGACGTTCATCCCGCCCGAGCCGGTGACGGTGCCGGCGAAGGCCGGGCCCTGGACGCGGTCGATCCGCATGTCGCCCGAGCCGGCGATCGACGCGCCAGCCAGAGCGGGCAGGGTGACATGAACGGTGACGCCGCGATGATGGCTCCATGAGAACCAGCTGCCCGAATCGTGCCTGTAGCCGATCCGGAGCTGGCCGTTCTCGTTGACGATCTCCAGCCGGTCGATCATTTCCTGGTCGCCCTCGGCATGGACCGCAGCCGCTCCGCCGACGGTGACGACGACGTCGGGCGAGCCCTCCAGCGCGATCTTGTCGAAGGCGCCGGCGACCGGGAAGTCGCGCTGCGCGCGCGGGCCGGTCTCCTCGGCATTGCCGACGGCATGGCAGGCGGTGGCGAAAGCGGCGAGCGCGACAGTGCTGATCAGGGCGATCGTGCGCATCTTGTCTCTCCTGGCTGTGTTATGTGCATAATACACAGTTGAGAAACAGAGGCAAGAGATAACCCGTCATCCCAGCGAAGGCCGGACACGCTCGGGACCCGCCGAGACTTCTCGTCCCGAGATCCAGGGCGGGTTTATCCTGAGCGCCGCCGCGGGCGGCGTCGAAGGGCCGGGATGGCGGTCGGATGGCCCGGGGACATGCAAAAGGGGCGGTCCGTTTCCGGACCGCCCCCCTCGCAAGCCGCGACAAGCCGGCTCAGGCTTCGATCTTCACCTTCTGGTGCAGCACCGAAGCCTTGTTGAGGATGTCGAGCAGTTTCTCGAGCGCGGCGCGCTCGTCGATCTGCTCCATCGCGCCGAGCTCGCGGGCCAGGCGCGTCGAGGCGGCCTCGAAAATCTGCCGCTCGGAATAGGACTGCTCGGGCGCATCGTCGGGGCGGAAAAGGTCGCGGACCACCTCGGCGATCGACACGAGGTCGCCCGAATTGATCTTCGCCTCATATTCCTGCGCGCGGCGCGACCACATGGTGCGCTTGATCCGCGGCTTGCCCTTCAGCGTGGTCAGCGCCTCCTGCATCGTCTTGTCCGAGGAGAGCTTGCGCATGCCGACGCTTTCCGCCTTGTTGGTCGGAAC
>JAFAZM010000074.1 GCA_019239785.1 Sphingomonadaceae bacterium | reverse complement strand
TACGAGGAGATCCGCTACGAGGGCTTCGGCCCGGGCGGCGTCTCGCTCGTCGTCGAGGCGCTGACCGACAACCGCAACCGCACCGCCACCAACGTGCGCACCGCCTTTGCCAAGAATGGCGGCAATCTCGGCGCCTCGGGCTCGGTGACGCACGGCTTCGCCCGGCTCGGCCTGATCGAATATCCGGCGAGCGCCGGCGATGCCGACAAGGTCTTCGAGGCGGCGATCGAGGCCGGCGCCGAGGACGTCGAATCGGACGAGGACGGCCATGAGATCTGGACCGCGGTCGACGATCTGCACGAGGTCGCCCGCGCGCTGGAGCCGGCCTTGGGCGAGGCGGAGAGCGTCAAGCTCGCCTGGCGGCCGCAGACTTCGGTCGACGTCGGCGAGGGCGATGCCGAGCAATTGATGCGCCTGGTCGAGACGCTGGAGGACGACGACGACGTGCAAACCGTCTGGGGCAATTACGAAATGACCGACGCGGTGCTGGAGAAATTGGGATGAAGAAATGATCATCATCGGCCTCGATCCGGGCCTGGCCTGTACCGGCTGGGGGGTGATCGCGGCCGAGGGCAACCGTCTCTCCCATATCGCCAACGGCCAGGTCCGCACCGATCCTAAGCTTGCGCTGCCCGCCCGGCTGGTCCGGCTCGACGAGGCGCTCGGCGAAGTGATCGCGGCGCACGGTCCGGCCGAGGCCGCGGTCGAGGAGGTCTTCCTCAACGAGAATCCGCAATCGACATTGAAGCTCGGCCAGGCCCGCGGCGTCGTCCTGCTCGCGGCGGCGCGGCGCGGCCTTGCGGTCGGCGAATATGCGGCGCGGCTGGTCAAGAAGGCGGTGGTCGGCACCGGTGGCGCCGACAAGACCCAGATCCATTTCATGGTGCAGCGCCTGCTCCCCGGCGCCAGGATCGCCGGCGCCGACGCCGCCGACGCGCTCGCGGTCGCCATCACCCACGCCCACCACCTGGCGACCGCGCGCCGGGTGGCGTAACCCGCACCGTTCGCCCTGAGCCTGTCGAAGGGCTTTCCTTCCTTCTGCCTGCGCAGTCAAAGTGAAGGGGAGGGCTTCGACAAGCTCAGCTCGAACGGTTAGGGAAATGGCATGATCGCACGCCTGCGGGGGACATTGGCCGATTTCGGCGCCGACCATGCGGTGATCGACGTCGCCGGCGTGGGCTATCTGGTGTCGGCCTCGAGCCGGACCCTCTCCGCGCTCGGCGCGATCGGCGCGGAGATCGTCATCCACACCGAGATGCTGGTCGCCGAGGATTCGATCCGCCTGGTCGGCTTCACCAGCGCCGCCGAGCGCGACTGGTTCCGGCTGCTCACCTCGGTCCAGGGCGTCGGCGCCCGCGTCGCTTTGGCCATCCTCTCCGCTTTGTCCGCCGACGAGGTCCACCGCGCGGTGGCGAGCGGCGACAATGCGATGATCGCCCGCGCCCAGGGCGTCGGCCCAAAGCTCGCCCAGCGCATCGTCAACGAGCTCAAGGACAAGGCCGGCGGCATCGCGCTCGGCGGCGGCGGCGCCGCCGCGCCGCGCGGCGACAATGCCGCCGACGCCGTTTCCGCCCTCGCCAATCTCGGCTTCCGCCCAAGCGAGGCCGCGGCAGCCGTCGCCAGAGCCGAAGCCGAGCTTGGGCCGGAGTCCACGCTCGACGCCCTCGTGCGGCTGGCGCTCAAGAAGGCGGCGAAGTGAATGCCTCGCATCGGGCGGTGGCGATGCTTGCTTCCGCCCTCGCGCTTGCCGGAGCCTCGCCCGCGCCCAGCCCGCAGGGCGAGGGCATGTTGCCGCCGGAGGTCGCCGCGCAGTTTCCGTCCGGCTATCTCGCCGGCTTCGGCGAGCCGCCGCTGTGGCGGCCGGAGGCGCTGCGGAACTTCCGCTCGCGGATAAGGCTGACGATCAACGGCATCCTCTACACCAAGGTATCGATCCGGATCGACGAGCGCAGCAATGGTTGGCTCGAGGGCCATGTCGCCTTCGTCGATCCCCGCGACCACTCCGTGCCGAATGGGCTGACCGAGCGCTATTTCACTGTCGGCCGCGCCCGGTTCGACGCGCTTCGCCAGACTTTCGAGCGGGCTCGGCTCTGGCATATCTACCCCGAATTCTATCAGATGACGGGCGACAATATCTGCGTCGACGGCATGGAGCTGATCTTCGAGCGCGCCGACGCGAACGGCTATCGTTTCTCCACCGCCAATGCCCAATGCACCGCGCCGCCAGCCATGATCGAGGCCGCTGCGGCCTTGATCGAGCTTTCCCGGGAGCGCCGGGTCCTGCACTGGTTGCAATGACCGCATTGCGCTTGCGACGGCGAGACCCGATCCTCAGGCGAAGGTATCGGAGAGGTCGGCGGGTTCCTCGCCTATGTCCCTCAGTGCCCAGGCGCCGCGCACGCCGTTCGCCAGGCCCATGAAGATGGCGAAATAGAGCAGGTACCAGGCAATGCCGAAGAAGCCGCTGAACAGCTTGAAGCCGATCTCGATCACGAAGATCAGCAGCACGATGCCGCCGGCAAGCCAACCCTTGCCCATCCTGAAGCGCCAGGCGGCGAGCAGGCACGCTGCGATTTCGAGGCCGACGAAGGTCATCGCAATGATGCGGCCGAGGGGATCGAGATTCTGCCGGGGCAGCGTCCCGGTCACGCCGAGATAGACGGCGGTGATGCCGAGTATCCCTGCAAATCCCAGCGCGGCGAACATGCCGTTGCGCGTGGCGCCCTTCGCGCCGTGCTGGGTTTCGACGTCGTTCCACCATGCGGACATGAGCAGGCCCCCCTGAAGCTCCAAGCTTGTCGGGGCCGTGCGGCTTGTCAATGAATGGATTCGGCCGTGCGAAAAGCGGGAATCCCGCTGCTGCTTTTCCCCGGCTGCCGAACGCAAGCGGGATTCCCGCTTTCGCGGGAATGACGGAAGAGGCTAGGCTGGCGTGAGATGACCGACGATGAACGCCTGACCACGCCCGAGCGCCGGCCCGAGGATCTCGACGCCGCCTTGCGTCCGAAGACGCTCGACGAGTTCGTCGGCCAGAAAGCGGCGCGGGAGAATCTGCGCGTGTTCATCGACGCCGCCAAGGCGCGGGGCGACGCGCTCGATCATGTCCTCTTCTTCGGCCCGCCGGGCTTGGGCAAGACCACCCTTGCGCAGATCGTCGCGCGCGAGCTCGGCGTCGGCTTCCGCGCCACTTCGGGCCCGGTGATCGCCAAGTCGGGCGACCTCGCCGCCCTGCTCACCAATCTGGAGGATGGCGACGTCCTCTTCATCGACGAGATTCACCGGCTCGCACCCGCGGTCGAGGAGATCCTCTATCCGGCGATGGAGGATCGGGTGCTGGACCTGATGATCGGGGAAGGGCCGTCGGCCCGCTCGGTCCGCATCGACCTTCCCAAATTCACCCTGGTCGGCGCGACCACCCGGCAGGGCCTGATCACGACGCCGCTGCGCGACCGCTTCGGCATCCCGGTCCGGCTCGCTTTCTACACCGTCGCCGAGCTGGAGCAGGTCGTCCGCCGCGCCGCCCGGCTGCTCGGCCTGAACCTCAGCGAGGACGGCGCCGCCGAGGTCGCGCGGCGGGCGCGGGGGACGCCGCGCGTCGCCGGGCGGCTGCTCCGCCGGGTGCGCGACTTCGCCCAGGCCGCCGGCGACGCCGAGGTCGACGCGAAGGTCGCCGACGCCGCGCTCACCCGGATGGAGGTCGACCATCTCGGCCTCGACGCGATGGACCGGCGCTATTTGACGATGATCGCCGACATCTATCGCGGCGGCCCGGTCGGTGTGGAGACGCTTGCCGCCGGCCTTTCCGAGCCGCGCGACACGATCGAGGAAGTGATCGAGCCCTATCTGATCCAGCTCGGCCTGATCGCGCGGACCGCGCGCGGCCGCTGCCTGAACATCCCGGGCTGGACCCATCTCGGCCTGCCCCAGCCTAAGGGCCAGGCCGGCCTGTTCGACGGAAAATGAGGGGAGGAAAGATGAAGCGGACGATCCTGACCGCGCTGGCGCTGGTCGCCGCGCCTGCTCTGGCAGAGGCCCAGACGCCGCCGGCCGCGGCGCCGGCGCCCGTCGATTACGCCAATCCGGCGAGCTGGGTCTGCCTGCCCGGCCGCGACGACGTCTGCTCGCGCCCGAAGCCGACCGCGGACCTCAATCCCGACGGCTATGGCCCCGTCGTGCAAAGCGCGGTCGCGACCGACCCGCCGATCGATTGCTTCTACGTCTACCCGACCGTCTCGCAGGATCCCGGCCTCAACAGCGATCTCAACCCGGGCGAGGAGCTGGCCGCGGCCGCGGTGCAGTTCGCCCGCTTCGCGTCGCTCTGCAAGACCTATGCGCCGCTCTACCGCTCCGCGACCCTGAGCGCGATCCCGCGGGCGCTCGCCGGCCAGGATGTCAGCGGCGCCTTCAACCTCGCTTATGGCGACGTGGTCGCCGCCTGGCATTATTATCTGGAGCATTACAATCACGGCCGGCCCTATGTGCTGATCGGCCACAGCCAGGGCACGATCCATCTCACCCGGCTGCTCGCCTCCGAGCTCGAGAACAGCCCGGCGGCGGCGCGGATGCTTTCGGCCTT
>JAFAZM010000063.1 GCA_019239785.1 Sphingomonadaceae bacterium | reverse complement strand
GCACTTGGGAATTGGCTCACAAGATCGCGCCATTGAGAAAAACCGTCCGACGCCCGAAGCAGCCTCGTCAATTCTGCAGTAAATGCGCGCTTGGCAGCCTTCTCTTGCTGGACGCGTTCGCGGTCCTTCGTTGGGTCTCTCGGATGGCGAGAGATATAGGGTTCAGGGGGAGAGCGCTTATCAATATCGATGATAAATGGATGCTTGCGCCCCAGCGAGCGAACGACCTCCAATGATTGCTCGAAACCCCAAGCGCCGGGATGCCAGCACAATTCGAAAATCGGAAGAATGCCTGCCCTTGTCGACGGCAGAAGATTTTCATACGCGATCAGTCCAATCGGATCGGCTAGGATCGACGGCATATAAGCAAAACGTGAGAACTCGACGGTTCGCACAGCCCACTCCTGCTCGCTGCAGCTTCTCACACTCACTAGAACAGATCGTGAAAAGAGTCCATCGTTGCTGGCGTTTGTCGAGGCATAGGCGGGGCAGGCCGGCAGGGCCAACTCGGACCCGCCTCGGATCGCACACTCAGCACCAACCAGACACGTCGTAAAAGTTGCTTTAACCCCTGGGGCATTCATCCCGGAGCATGGCCGCTCCTCGTCGAGCCGAAACGTCGTGAGTGCCGAATACCTCAACGCAATGGCCACACCGTCCGCAGGTCAAGCGCAATCCGGAGACGGGTCCAAAGTCGCCTTCCAGCTCTTCTTCACATATATCTATAGCAATGATCATGTTGCCTCCTCTGGGACAGCGAGGCACCTGATGGATGATATCAATCGAAGTTTGAGCGTGTTTCGAAAAATTCCTCGCACCGACTTTTCGTAAGGCGTGCGCTTGCACTTCCAAACACATGGAATTTGATAGCGCGAACAATGAATTGCCCACCGGTCTTGTCGTAATGCGCTATCCTTCTCGCCATGGATAGGTCGAAATAATCTGATTCTCTTGTTGCGCTTGAACCAACATGCGGGGGTTGCGTCGACGATATTACCTCGACATTGGCGAGTTTATGAACATTCGGATCAATATAGTAGCGAACGCGCTTTTCGCCCACCGGCGAACCCGGTATCTTTATTTTGACAGCTTTTTTGGCTACGTCGCGGGCCTCATCTGCCAGAGCGCCCTTGAACGTACCCTCATTCAGAGCCCAGAAGAACCAATCTGGATCGTTGAACACGATTTGCGGAAGGGTTTTGCCCTTGCCGCGGTACTTTCCGAAATTCACAACAGACCAGGCCATGGCCAACTCCTTGTGACGCTGTAGCCATGTTGGCGCGCGAGGGTTAGTCTTCAAGTCGAGAATTGGGGCACAAAATCGAATTAGATTTTTAGGATTCTGGGCACGCTCCCATTTTCGGGAGGTAGCTTCGTGGGTTCCGAAGACACAATACCGAATTCGGGTCAGGCCAGCCTCATAGATCAGAGAGGCAGCTCGCTAGATTGAAGTCACAGCAAACTTGTGTTGAGGGGAAAGAATGCGTTCACCGACCTTCGGCCGATCCCTTCTCCTGCTGGTCGTAACATTCTGCCTCACCGGCCTGGCCCCCGCACGCCCCACCGAAGCCGAGTTCACCCGCCAGATGGCCGCCCGTTTCCGCACAGCACTGCCAGGCCACACGATCGAAATCACCAGCGAGCCGCTGCAGCTCCGGATCGCGGCCACGCCCGATCCGCTCACGGTCAATGTCGCCCGCATCTACAATTATTGCGCGAGCGCGCCGGCGCAGGATTGCGCGCAGAGCATCGATCGCTTCATCGCCGGCACGCTCGAAGGGGTCGTGCATCCGGTGTCGCCGGTCACCCGCGCGCAGCTGCGGCTGCTCGTCCGGAACGTCGAATATTGCGACTCCATCAATCCGGATCATGCTCGCGACCTGCGTGGCCCGATCATGCGCCCCTTCGTGTCCGGCCTCTGCATCATCCTCATGGGGGATTATCCGACGACCATGCGCAGCGTGACCGAAGACCAGCTTGCTCCGCTGGGCCTCACGGCGGATGCCGCCTGGGCGCTGGCCGAACGGCAGACGCTCGCCGATCTGCCGCGGCCCGACCGGCTCGAGGGCATTCACGACACCGTCGTCGCGGTCACCGGCTATGATTATGTGACCAGCCTGATGCTGAATGCCGAGGGCTGGCGGGCGGCCGCCGCGGCCGAAGGCGAGCTGGTCGTCGCGGTGCCCGACAGCGGCTCGATGATCGTGGTGCGCCGGGCAAATCTCGCGGACCTGGTCCGCTTCAGGGCCATTGTGCGCGACCAGATGGAAACGGCGGAGCGCGGCGTGTCGCCGAACCTCTATCATTGGACGGCGCAAGGATGGGCGCTGCTGGAATGAGCCTGAGACTCAGGACGCAGCAGGATTGGGCCAGGCCTCGAAGGCCAGGCCGGGCACGTCGCGGATATCGGCGGGGTTGAGGGTGGCGAGGGTGAGGCCGTTGGCGATGGCCGTGGCGGCGATCATCCTGTCGATGACGCGCCGCCGGGAATAGCCGAGCTCGGCGACGATGGCGCGATAGGCAAGGATCTCCGTCTCGCCGAAGTCCAGGCTCGCCATATGGCGGAGCATCGCGTCCAGATTGGCGCGCCGGACGGGCGCCCAGGCCGGATCCCGGTAGACGCCATTCTCCAGCTCGACGCGCGTCACTGCGGAGAGGAGCGGCCGCGCTTCGAGGCCCTCCAGCCTGGCGGCGAACAGGTCGCTGTCACGCACGTAGACGGCGACGCTCGTGTCGAGCAGAACCGCCAAGTCTCAGAGGCCCGGACGCTCAGGGAACTCGATCGGCTCGCGCTCCTGGACGGACGGCGGCTTGGGAAGGCTCTCCAGCTCCGCGACCATCTCCCTCAGCCTGCGTTTCTCCTCGGCGGGATCCTTCAGCCGACGCACGATGAGCACGTCGCCGTTGCGCTCGATCTGCATCTCGACATCCGCCCCGATGCCGAGCGCGCGCGGCAGCCGCAGCGCGATGCTGTTGCCGCTCTTGAAGGTCCTGCTGCTGATGGCGTTCATGGCGATCGTCCTATGTAGATACGCGTATATACGACTTGCGCCGTGGAACTCAAATGCACCGTTCAGCGGCTCGCCTCGATGCCCCTGAGCCACCGCACCACCTCCGCCGCCAGCGCGATGCGATGGTCGGCGAACGGATGATCGCTGTCGAGCTCCCGCGCCGTCACCTGCGCGCCGGCGCGGCGCAGCGCCGCCGTGGTGGCGCGGTTGCCCTCGGCGCCGCCATGGAGGGCGGTGAGGGTGAGGACCGGCGTCCATCGCAGGCGCGGCGCGAGGGCGGGGAGGCTCCAGCCGGGGCCGTCGGCGATGACCTCGTCGGCGACGCTCTCCGGCGTGGCGCCGTGCAGGCTGTGGCCGAAATCGTCGAGGCCGGCGACCAGCCGGGCGCGGCCCGCGGCGCCGGCGGCGCGCACCTGCGCCGCGTCGCCGGCGATGTTCCAGGCGTCGAGCAGGACCAGGCCGGCAAGCGGCGGATGGACGCGGCGCGCCGGCATGCGCGGGTCGGTCGCGTCGCCCGCGGCCTCCTGCGCCGCCATGTAGCCGCCCATCGAATGGCCGGCGACGACCAGCCGGCGCTCGTCCACGCCATAGTCGCGGATCGCCCCGCGCGAACGGAGGAAGGCCAGAGCCGCATGCGTGTCCTCGATCGCATTGGCGAGCGAGAAATCGCCGCCGCTGCCCCAGGCGCCGCGATAGGTGAAGGTCAGCACGTTCCAGCCGGCGCGGCGCACCGCCTGGGCAAGGTCGAGGTTGCGCTCGTTGCCGGGCAGGCCGTGGAGCAGCAGCATGGTAGGATGCGGCCCGGCGCCGGCGGCCTGGAAGAAGAGCGCGTTCATCTGCGCGCCGTGGCTGTCGATCACGAGCTGGCGGTTGCGGGCCGGGTGCTGCGCGTCGCGCGGCGGATCGCGGGTCACGGCGGCGAGGGCGCGGGCATAGGCCGGATCGGCGCGGGGGCGGGCGGCCTCAGCGGTAGCCGGCACGGCGCAGGCGAGGGCGAGGCAGAGCAAAGCGCGCGGAAGCTTCATTGGAGATCCCCCTTGTTTGGGGGCCTCTAGCACGCGCGCGGGCGGTGCCACAGTCGGGTTGCGGCCTCGAACGATGTGTATCCAAGAACCCGAGCCGTCACCCCGGGCTCGACCCGGGGTCCACCTTCTTGAATCCTCGCAGCAAAGAAGGTGGATGCCGGATCAAGCCCGGCATGACGGTCTGGTTTGTGCTGCGCCTAGCGCCAGTAGCAGACCCGGTCGCGGTGATGGTGGCGCCAGACCCAGCGGCAGACCTGACGGCGGTGGTTGTTCCAGCCATGGTGGCGGCCGCGGTCCCAGCCTTCATGATGGCCGCGGTCCCAGCCGTGATGCCGCATGTCGCCGTCGTGCCGGCCCATGTCGTCGTGCCGCCCATTGTCGTGGCGGTCGTTGTCATGCCGGTCATTGTCGTGCCGCATGTCGCCGCGCATGTCGTGGCCTGGCGGCTGCGCAATCGCCGGTACGGCGGCGAGGCCGCCGAGCGCGATCGCCGCCGCGGCGGCGAGGGTGATCTTGTTCATCATCCTTCTCCTGTGGTGGGGTGAACGGCGCTGCAACGATCCGCCGGACGCAAGGGTCCGCGGAAGAAGGAAAGGGGGAAGGTTCATCCCCTCCCCGCCCGGAGGAGGGGATGAAGGACCTGCTACCAGCGCACCGTGCGGCAGACACGGTGGCGGTGACGGCCGTGGCCGACCCAGTTGCAGACCGTGCGGGTGCGGTGATGGTTGCGCCAGCCGTTGTGCCGGCCATTGTCGTGATGCCATCGCTGGGCGGCGGCGGGCGCCGCCGGCAGGCTGAGGCCGGTGAGCGCGATCGCCGCGGCCGCGGCAAGCTTCAGGATCTTCATCTTCACTCTACCTTTCGGCTGATGTCCCCTGCTTTCCCGGTAACGATGCGGGCCCGGATAGGGTCCCATGGCTTGACCGCAGGCCGCCGATCCGGCCTAATGGCGGGGAGGAGAGACGGACCTGGTCATGAGCGAGGCCGAACCCGCGGCGGCGACGGCCGCGCCAGAGGCGGCGGCGCCTGTTAGCGCTATCAGCGAAGCCGCCGCCGCGCGCTTCCTGCACCGCGCGCAGTTCAGCGCCTTGCCCGACGAGATCGCGGCGGTCCGCACCCTCGGCTATCGCGCCTGGCTGGACGCCCGCTTCGCCGACCCCCGCGGGCAGGCGCCGGCCGACTGGCTCGACGCGCACGGCCACAATGCGGTCAGCGAGGACCGCCATTATTTCTGGCCGCAGGCCGGCGACTTCATGGCCTGGAACCAGCTGCTCGCCCAGCCGGACCAGTGCCGCCAGCGCCTCGCCTTCGCCCTGTCCCAATATTTCGTGATCTCGCTGAACGCGATCGACGGCTATTGGCCGCCTTATATCATGGCCGGCTGGTGGGAGGTGCTGGCCGGCGGCGCCTTCGGCAATTTCCGGGACCTGCTCGAGCGGGTCACGCTCAATGCCGGCATGGGCATGTACCTCAACACCAAGGGCAATCTGAAGGAGGACCCGGCGACCGGCCGGCTGCCCGACGAGAATTACGCCCGCGAGGTGATGCAGCTCTTCACCATCGGCCTCTACGAATTGAATCCGGACGGGACCGAGAAGAGGGGGCCGGACCGGCGGCCGGTCGAGACCTACGGCCAGGCCGACGTCACCAATCTCGCGCGGGTGTTCACCGGCTGGGACCACGACATGCGCCGGGTCAGCCATCGCAACGTGAGCTGGCAGAATTTCCCGGTGATCAGCCACGAATTCTGCCTCGATCCGATGCGCTTCGATCCCGGCAAGCATTGCGAGCTCGCGGTCAATTTCCTCGGCTGCGCGATTCCGGCCGGCACGCCGGGGCCGGAGGCGCTGCGGCTGGCGCTCGACCATCTCTTCGCCCATCCCAATGTCGGGCCCTTCTTCGGCCGGCAGATGATCCAGCGGCTGGTCACCTCCAATCCGAGCCCGGCCTATGTCCGCCGCGTCGCCGCCGCCTTCGACGACAACGGCCGGGGGGTGCGCGGCGATCTCAAGGCGGTCTGGCGCGCGGTGCTGACCGATCCGGAGGCGCTCGCCCCGCCCGATCCGCGCGACCCGCTCTCCGGCAAATTGCGCGAGCCGGTGGTGCGCTTCGTCTCCTGGGCGCGCAGCGTCGGCCTCCGCTCGGACAGCGGCGCCTTCCAGATGTACGATCTCTCGCGCAGCGACACCGGGCTCGGCCAGAGCCCGCTGCGCAGCCCTTCCGTGTTCAACTTCTACCGGCCCGGCTACACGCCGCCGCACACCGCGATCGCCGCCGCGCACAAGCAGGCGCCCGAATTCCAGATCCACAACGAGACCAGCGCCGCGGGCTATCTCAACTTCCTGCAATGGGCGATCCGCTGGGGCTATAACGACGTCAAGCCGACCTATGCGGCCCTGCTGCCGAGCGCGCACGATCTTCCGGCCCTGGTCGCCTGGCTGAACCTCCACCTCGCCGCCGACCAGCTTTCGGCCGAGACCTGCCGCACGATCGAGGCCGCGCTCGCCAGCAAGGAGGTGATCGCCGCAAGCGCCGACGCGCACAAAATGGACCTGCTCGCCAGCGCCTGCCTGCTGGTCATGGCGAGCCCCGAATATCTGGTGCAGAAATGAGCGGGCTCGACCTGCCGATCACCCGCCGGACGATGCTGAAGCGCGCGGCCCAGCTCGCCGGGCTCGGCGCCGCCGCGCCGCTGGCGATGAACCTCGCCGCGATCGGCG
>JAFAZM010000026.1 GCA_019239785.1 Sphingomonadaceae bacterium | reverse complement strand
GCTGACCCGCACCGTCGCATAGCCATGGCCGCCCCAGTCGGCGAAATGGATGTGCGGCGCGAGCTCGGGATTGCTGAGCGCCCGCGCGGCCGCCTCGTCGCCGGTCCGGGCCAGCTCGAGCGCCGAGCGAACGCCGTGGCGCACCGTCATGTTGAATTTATGACCGTCCGGTCCGTTCGGGCCGTCATGGACATAGAGCGCGCGCAGCGGGTGGTCGCGCCGCATGCGCTCCAACCCCTCGGCGGCGCCGACCGAGATTATGGACCCACCGATGAACTCGACCGCCACCGGCTCGAACGGCTTGGGCGGCACATGCTTGGAGAAGGTGCCGGCCCAGAAGCTGTGCCTGTCGCCCGCGACGATGGCGAGCCCGGTGATGCCCTCCCGCTTCAGCAGGTCGGCGATCTCGCCATGATCGATCTCGTAGCCGAGGCGCACGCCGCCATAGCCGGCGACCGGCCAATCGGCGCGGAGCGGCGCGGGCAGATTCTGGACATCGGCCCGGAAGCGCAGGGTGCCGAAGCTATGGCCCCAGATCTTCCAGGGCTTGCGCGAGCCGCGGAGCTGGCCGTGCAGCCAGGCCTTCTGCTCCACGCCGAGATAGGATTGGCGCGGCGCATCCCTGGCGGGATTGGGGATGTCGTGGCCGCCGATCGAGATCGTCGCCGGCGGATTGCCGTCATTATAATCCCGGCCGCCGTCGAGGATCTCGAGCACCTCTTCGGGATAGAATTCCGGGAAGCCGGTGACGTCCGGAAGGCCGTCGCTGGGCGGCTGCGCGCCCATGAAGGAGCGGTTGTCGGTGAGGATCAGATCGGCATTCCGGCCCCATTTGAGCGTGCGGTAGACCTTGAGGGCGTGGATCGCGGTGAGATTGTTCGGTTCGAGCCCGGTGCCGAGCGAATCGAACCGCGTGAGCGCCGCGTCGTGCACCTCGGGCGCGTGGAAGCGCTCCAGGCCTTGCCCGCCCGCCTGGACGATGCGGGCGGGCTGATATTCGAACCAGGCCTGGCTGGCGTAGACCTTCTTGGTCTGCGCCGGAAAGGTTTCGCCGAAAAAGACCTGCTGGCTTTGATAGCCCTGCCAGGAGAATTCGTGATTGTCCCACATGGGCACGAACGGGAAGCGCGCCCGCGCGTCCTGGAGGTCAGGATCGAGCAGATAGGTCGCGTAGGCCGTGCGATAGTCGGCGAGGCTGGTCGGAAAATGATAATTGTGCCGCTTCTCGCCATTGGGATAGCGCAGATTGCCGCGGATCCGCCGGGTGCCGCTTTGGCCGTCGTGACCGTCCTCGGGGTACATTGTAATCTCGTAGATGAAGTCGCCGAGATGGAGGACAAAGCCGAGCCGGTCCTGCGGCGCGGCCGCCTCGTCTTCATAGATCATCCGCCGATAGGCGTTGCACGCGCCCAGGGTCACGTCCTGGCAGGAGACGAAGGCGAAGCGGAACGGCCGGCCGTCATCTTCGGCTGGCGCGGTCAGCGTCCGCCCGACGCGGCTGCCGGCGCCGCTCTCGTCGGTGAAGCGATAGAAATATTCGCGTGACGGGCGCAGGCCCGCGGCGAGGAAGCGGCAGGTCCAGTCGGTGCTTGCATCGACGCGCGAAGTCCCGCGCGCGACGACATGCGCGAAAGCGGGATCCTCGGCGACCTCCACTGCGAGGCGATAGGACGCAGCGCCGGCCTCCGGCGCGCGGCGCGTCCACAATATAACGCTGTGCGCATCGGGATCACCCGAAGCGACGCCCTGGGGATAGGCCTCGCGTCGCTCGCGCCAGGGGGCGGCGGCGGCGCGGCCCGGACCGAAGGCGAGGCTCGCGCCGAAGGCGGCGGCGAGGGCGGCGAATTCGCGACGATTCATGGTCATGCTGTGCCCACCTTTTTCTGCGGCCCGGTTCGGACCCCTCCGTCATGGCGAGTGGGACGAAGCAAACCGGCGGGGCGCAGGCGCAAGCCGGAGCGTCGCGCGCTTCGCGCCCGCAATGACTGGCGAGAAGCTAGCCAGTAGCGCGCGGAAATCTTGAACCAAATCGACCAGCCGCGGTTTCGCTTCGACGTGCGTATTGCGACCTTCAACGTGAACGGCATCGGCGCCCGGCTCTCGGCGCTCCTGCAATGGCTGGAGGAGGCGGCGCCGGACGTCGCCTGCCTGCAGGAGCTGAAGGCGCCCGACGAGAAATTCCCCGCCGCGGCGATCGAGCAGGCCGGCTATGGGTCGGTCTGGCACGGGCAGAAGAGCTGGAACGGCGTCGCCATCCTCGCCAGGGGCTGCGAGCCGGTCGAGACCCATCGCGGCCTGCCGGGCGATCCCAACGACAGCCAGTCCCGCTACATCGAAGCGGCGATCCGGGGTGTGCTCGTCGGCTGTCTCTATCTGCCCAACGGCAATCCGATCGGCACCTCGAAGTTCGACTACAAGCTCGCCTGGACGGAGCGGTTCATGGCCCGCGCGGCGGAGCTGGTCGGGCTCGATTGCCCGGTCGTGCTCGCGGGCGACTACAACATCATCCCGGCCGACGCCGACGTCTACAAGCCGGAGCGCTGGCTCGACGACGCCTTGTTCCAGCCCGAGCCGCGCGCCCAATATGTCCGGCTGCTGAAGCAGGGCTGGACCGACGCGATCCGCAAGCTCCACCCGGACGAGCGGATTTTCACCTTCTGGGATTATTGGCGCAACGCCTTCGCCCGCGACGCCGGCATCCGCATCGACCACCTGCTGCTTAACCCGGTCGCGGCGAAGCGACTCGTCGCGGCGGACGTGGATCGTGAGGTAAGGGCGCGGGAGAAGGCCAGCGACCACGCGCCGACCTGGGTGCAGCTGGCGGACGAGGATTGACGCTCCGCCCCAAGGTCCACGCCGCCCCCCCCCGGAGCAGAAAGGCGCCCTTACTCTCTTGCTCGCCCCCCGACGGCTCAATCGGGCAGGGTCGCCGCGCTCGCGATCCGGAAGCGTGTAGCGACGCCCGGCGCACCGCCATCGGGCTGGCCGCCGCCGAGCCACAATTCGGCCGTCCCCGGCACGATCCGCCGCACACCCTCAGGATCGACGATGCTGAGCGCGCGGTCCTGAAGGGTGAATTGCACGCGCCGCCGCTCCCCGCGCGCCAGACGGATGCGCTGGAAGCCGGCGAGCGCGCGGCGGGGCGCGCCGGCGACGCCCGGGCGGCTGAGGTAGAGCTGCACCACCTCGTCGCCGTCCATCGCGCCGGTGTTCGCGACTTCCACCGACGCAGTCACCGATCCGTCCGCGCGCACTTGCGTGCTGGACAGGCGCGGCGCGGCATAAGCGAAGCTGGTGTAGGAGAGGCCGTAGCCGAACGGGTAGAGCGGCGCGCCGTCGAAATAGCGGTAGGTGCGCCGCGCCATGGCATAATCCTCGAAATCCGGGAGCTGGTCGACGGACCGGTAGAAGGTCACCGGCAGCCGGCCGGCTGGGCTGTAATCGCCGGCGATGAGCCGTGCGACCGCGGTGCCGCCCTCGCCGCCCGGATACCACGCCTCGACGATCGCCGGCACATGCGCATCGGCCCAGTTCACGCTCAGCGCGCTGCCGTTCATCAGCACCAGCACCACCGGCTTGCCGGTCGCGACGACGCGCTCGAGCAGGCGTTGCTGCGGCGCCGGCAGGTCGAGGCTGGTGCGGTCGCCGCCGGCGAAGCCCGGTGTCTCGATCCGCATCTCCTCGCCTTCGAGCTGGGCGGTGAGGCCGCCGACAAAGACGACCAGATCGGCATCCCGCGCCGCCGCCACCGCGTCCCGCGCGCCGCGATCGCTGGGCAGGCTCCAGACCAGGCGCTCGTCGCCGGAGTCCCGGCGCTGGAAGGTCTCGACGCGGAGCGGATAGGTCCGGCCGGCCTCGAGCGCGATCCTCCCGGTCGCGATCGAGGGGCGCCAGTCCACATGCCAGGCATCGACGACGAGCCTGTCACCCACCCAGACGCGGTATCCGCCCGCCGCATCGTAGCGGAAGCGATATTCGCCGCTTTCGGGCGCCCGGAGAAAGCCAGTCCAGCGCGTGCTCCCGACGCGCTGCTCGCCCTGCCAGGACTGGCGCGCATTCGGTCGCACCGCCGTCGACACCGGCGTGCCGGAGAGACTGGGGTCGGCGAACTGCACCTCGGTGAGGCCCCGCGCGCCGCAGCCGGCATCGACGCAGAGCGCCTCGTCCGGCACCGGCAACAGCGCCGGATCGACCAGCCCCGCACCCTGCACATAGGTGATGCGCGCGTCGGGGAAGCGGCGGCGAAGCCCGGCCAGGATCGTGACCGGATGCGACGGCGTGCCGTTATAATTGCCGACCAGGGCATCGACATTGTCGGCATTGGGGCCGATCACCGCGATGCTGCGCGGCGGCGCCCGCAGCGGCAGCAGATCGCCCTGGTTGCGCAGCAGCACCATCGAGGCCTCGGCGGTCCGCTCCGCCTGCGCGCGATGTGCCTCGGTGTCGTTGTCGTGAGCGGAGATGGTCGGGAAGGCCGAGCCCGGCGGATCGAACTGGCCGAGCCGCATACGCGCAGTGAACAGGCGCCGCAGCGCGACGTCGAGCGTCGCCTCCGGAAGCAGCCCCCGGCGCACTGCGCTCAAGATATGCTCGGCTTCGAAGGCGTCGCCGCAGATCAGGTCCATGCCGGAGCGGAAGGCGGCCGCCACGCCTTCCTCGGGCGTCGCCGTATAATGATGCTCGTTGGGGCGGTAGATGTTGCCGACCGCATCGCAGTCCGACACCACATAGCCGGTGAAGCCCCAGTCCCGGCGCAGATGTCGCACGAGCAGATCGTCATTGGCACAGGCCGGCGCCCCATTAATCGCATTGTAGGCGCACATCACCGAGCCCGCATGGCCCTCCATCACGGTGGCGCGGAAGGCGGGCAGATAGGTGTCCTCGAGGTCGTGCGCGGAGACGTGGACGTCCTCGCGGTGGCGGTTGGGCTCGGGCCCGCTGTGCACCGCGAAATGCTTGGGCGTGGAGACGGCGCGCAGATAATGCGGGTCGCTCCCCTGCAGCCCGGTGACGAAGGCGACGCCCAGCCGCGCGGTGAGATACGGGTCCTCACCATAGGTCTCCTGGCCCCGCCCCCAGCGCGGATCCCGGAAGATGTTGATGTTCGGCGACCAGACGGTGAGGCCGGCGAACCAGTCGGAGCCGCCGAGGCGATGGCGGTCCTGGACATATTTGGCGCGGAACTCGACGCCGATCGTGTCGGCGACATCGTGCAGGCGCGGCGCGTCCCAGGTCGCGGCGAGCCCGATCGCCTGCGGGAACACGGTCGCGATATTGTTCGCGGCCACGCCATGGAGGCCCTCGCTCCACCAATTATATTCCCTCACCCCGAGGTGCGGGATCGCCGGCGCGTCGTTCAAGAGCTGCTGGACCTTTTCCTCCAGCGTCATCCGGGAGACCAGGTCGGCGGCGCGGGCCTCGGGGGTGAGGGACGTGTCGCGATAGGGTGGGGGCGGATTCGGCATTTCCTGGGCGGTGCCGGGCATGGTGCAGGTGAGAGCGACGAGCGCGGCAAATCCTGCACGGAACGGCGTCGGTATGCTCGGCATGTTGCTCCCCCTGAAGCGCTGCACGCATTCGGGATCATGCAC
>JAFAZM010000303.1 GCA_019239785.1 Sphingomonadaceae bacterium | reverse complement strand
CGTCGCCCCGCCGGCGCCGCTGCGCAGCGCGACCGTCCAGCGCACCAGCCTGACGACGATCCCGCCGGCCCCGCCCGCCTCGGCGCGGCCGGCCCCGGTCGCGGTCCATGTTCAGCGGGTCCATGTCCAGCCGGCGGCGGCGGGAACGGCCGCGGCAACGCCGCCCGCGGCCCGAACCAATGCGCATGCGGCCCCGGTCCGCACCGCCGCCACGACCGTCCGTCCGGCCGCGCCGGCCTCGGCCCCGGCCCGTACGGCCGCCCCGGCCCGCACCCGCACCGCAGCCGCGACTCCGGCGCCGCGCGCCGCCCAGGCCGCGCGAGGGGCGGCTTTGCTCGACGACCGCACCCTGCGCGAGCTCGGCAGCACCGCCCGCGCCGAGCGCGCCGGCAAGCGCAACTGATGGCGACGCTCGCGGCCCGTTTCGAGCGGCCGGCGCCTCCGGCCGCGGAGGAGCACGGGCTCGCTCTGACCTATCAGCGGCTGATGCTGATGATGCTGCTGTTCGTCGGCGTCACCTTCGTCATCGTCGCGCGGCTTGCCATGCTCCAGGTCTTCACCGACCGCAGCGGCGCCGCCCAGCTCGCCAATCCCCTGCTGCCGCCGCGCGGCGACATCGTCGACCGCAACAACATCCCCCTCGCCCAGACGATCAACGCTTGGTCGATCGCGGTCCACCCGCAGGACATCATCGGCGACCGGCGCGAGCTCGCCGAGCGGCTCGCCGTCCTGATGCCGGAGCGCAGCGCCGCCGAGTATCGCGCCTTGCTCAGCAGCCATGCGAACTTCGTCTATCTCAGCCGGCGGGCTCTGCCCGACCTGGTCGCCGCGGTGAACGCGCTCGGCGAGCCGGCGATCGTGTTCGGCCGTGAGCCCGAGCGGCTCTACCCGCAGACCCAGATGGCCGGCCATGTGCTCGGCTGGACCGACATGGAAGGGCATGGCGTCGCCGGCATGGAGAAGGCGCTCGACCAGCGCCTGCTCGACGCCGGCCGTCGCGGCAATGCGGTCGCGCTTTCGATCGACAGCCGGGTCCAGTCGATCCTCGAGACCGAGCTTGCCAGCGCGGTGCTCTCGATGGAGGCCGAGGGCGGCACCGGCATCGTCATGGACGTGCAGACCGGCGAGGTCGTCGCCATGGCCTCGGCGCCGACCTTCAACCCCAATGCCGCGAACCACGCCGACCCCTCCGCGCTCTACAATCGGGCGACGATGGGCGCCTACGAGCTCGGCTCGGTGTTCAAGCCGATCACGATCGCGGCGGCGATGGACGCCGGCGTGGTCACCTCGGTCCATCAATTCTGGGACGCCTCGCCGCTCCATGTCGGCCGCTTCGAGATCCACGACGACGATCCCCACGCCCCGCAGCTCGACATCCCGCACGTGATCACGCTCTCGTCCAACATCGTCGCCGCCCGCATCGCCGACGCGATGGGGCCCGAGCGGATGAGCGCCGCCTTCCGCTCGCTCGGCTTCGACCGCGCGCCGATGATCGAGCTGGCCGAGCGCACCAGGCCGCTCTGGCCCCGCGACTGGGCGCGGCTGACGGTGATGACCTCGGGCTTCGGCCACAGCCTCGCGATCACCCCGCTGCACCTCGCCACCGCTTATTGCGCTTTGGTCAATGGCGGCATCTGGCGGCCGGCGACCCTGCTCCGGGTCCAGCCGGGGCACGAGGATTCGGGGCGGCGAGTCTTCTCGGCCGAGACCAGCTACCGCATCCGCCAGTTGCTCCGCCTCAACGTCGAGCAGGGCACCGGGCGCCGGGCCGACATTTCCGGCTTCCGCGTCGGCGGCAAGACCGGCACCGCCGAGAAGGCGACGGCGGGCGGATATAATCGTCATTCCAACGTTTCTACCTTCGCGGCGGCTTTCCCGATGGATGCGCCCCGCTATGTGGTGCTGGTCATGATGGACGCCGCGCGACCGACCCAGGCCAATTCCGGCGTGATCACCGCCGCCTTCACCGCCGCGCCCGTCGTCGGGCGCGTCATCCAGCGCGCCGGATCGCTTCTCGGCGTCATCCCGGACACGAGCCGCGACATCGACACCGCCGAGCTGATGCCGCCCGTGGCCGCGCCTGCCGCGGCGCACTGATGAAGCTGGGCGCGCTGACCGGCAGCGGCGAGACCGAGTCCGTCACCGGCTTCGCCATCGATCATCGCAAGGTCGCGCCCGGCACCGTCTTCGGCGCCTTCAGGGGCGCGCGCTTCAACGGCGAGGATTTCATTCCCGATGCGGTCTCGCACGGCGCCGTCGCTGTGGTGTCGCGGCCGGAGACCGAGGTCGAGGGCGCCGTCCACATCGCCGCCGAGGAGCCGCGGCGCGCCTTCGCGAGGCTCGCCGCCAAATTCTTCCAGCCTTTCCCGGAAGTGACCGTCGCGGTCACCGGCACCAACGGCAAGACCTCGAACGTGGAGCTGGTGCGCCAGCTCTGGCGGATGGCCGGGCATCGCTCGGCGAGCATCGGCACATTGGGCGTCACCACCGCCGACGACCAGGTCACGACCGGCCTCACCACGCCGGACATCGTCACCTTCCTCTCCAACATGGCCGGGCTCAAGCGGATGGGGATCAGCCACGCCGCCTTCGAGGCGTCGAGCCACGGCCTCTCCCAATATCGCACCGAAGGGCTGCCGGTGCAGGCCGCGGCCTTCACCAATTTCAGCCGCGACCATCTCGATTACCATCTGACGATGGAGGCCTATTTCGAGGCCAAGATGCGGCTGTTCGAGGACGTGCTCGAGCCCGGCGCCACCGCGGTGGTCTGGACCGACGATCCCAAGTCGGACGAGGTGATGGCCCGCTGCAGCGCGCGCGGGCTGAGGGTGCTGACCGTGGGCGCCAGGGGCGAGACGCTGAAATTGCTGAAGCGCGAGACCACCCAGCTCGGCCAGAAGCTGACCGTCGAGGCCGAGGGCAAGGTCCACGACGTGACCCTGGCTCTGATCGGCGCCTACCAGGCCGCCAATGCGCTGACCGCGGCCGGCCTCGCCATCGCCACCGGCGGCGACATCGCCGCGACGCTCGCCAATCTGGCGCGGGTGCAGCCGGTCCGCGGCCGGCTGGAGCGGGCGGTGATCGGCCGCGCCGGCGCCCCGGTCTATGTCGACTACGCCCATACGCCCGACGCGATCGAATCGGCGATCGAGGCGCTCAGGCCGCATACGAAGGGCCGGCTGATCATCGTCTTCGGCGCCGGCGGCGACCGCGACGCCGGGAAGCGCGCCGAGATGGGCGCGGTGGCGGCGCGGCTCGCCGACATCGTCATCGTCACCGACGACAATCCGCGCAGCGAGGATCCGGCCGCGATCCGCCGCGCCATCCTCGAAGGCGCGCCGCGTGCTCGGGAGGTGCCGGGCCGCCGCGAGGCGATCCGCGCCGCGATCGCGATGGCCGGGCCCGACGACCTCGTCCTCCTCGCCGGCAAGGGCCACGAGCAGGGCCAGATCGTCGGCGACCGCGTGCTTCCCTTCGACGACGTCCAGGTGGCGCGGGAGGAGGCGGCGTGAGGGCGTGGCTGCGGACAAGCCCCTCCCCTTCAGGGGAGCGGACGGGGGTGGGGGCTGCCCCTTCCACGGCGCGTGAGAACATGCCCCACCCCAACCCCTCCCCTGAAGGGGAGGGGCTATCATGAGCGCGCTCTGGACCTCCACAGAGATCGCCGAAGCCACCGGCGGCACCGTCCACGGCGATTTCGAGGCCACCGGCGTCGCCTTCGATTCGCGCGAGATCGGTCCCGGCGACCTTTTCGTCGCGATGAAGGGCGAGGCGACCGACGGCCATCTCTTCGTCGACAAGGCCTTCGCCGCCGGCGCTGCCGGCGCGATCGTCAGCGAGGCGATCGGCCATCCGCACGTGCTCGTCGCCGACACGACGAAAGCCCTGAACGACCTCGGCCGCGCCTCGCGCGCCCGCGCTTCCGCCAAGGTCATCGGCGTCACCGGCTCGGTCGGCAAGACCGGGACCAAGGAAGCGCTCTTCGCGGCGCTCGATCGTGCGGCGCCGGGCCGGGCGCATCGCTCGGTGAAGAGCTACAACAACCATGTCGGCGTGCCGCTCTCGCTGGCGCGGATGCCGCGCGACGCCACGTTCGGCGTGTTCGAGATGGGAATGAACCATAAGGGCGAGCTGTCCGCGTTGACCCGGCTGGTCCGCCCGCACGTCGCCATCGTCACCACCATCGCCCCCGCGCACCGCGAGTATTTCGCAAGCGACGCGGAGATCGCCGACGCCAAGGCGGAGATTTTCGAGGGTCTGGAGCCGGGCGGCACCGCCATCGTCCCCTATGACAGCCCGCACCGCGACCGGCTGGCCCGCGCGGCGCGGCGCCATGCCGACCATGTCGTGACCTTCGGCCTCGACGAGCAGGCCGACGTCCACGCTTCCTATATCGTGCGCGGCCCGCGCGGCGGCTCGATGGTCACCGCCCAGCTCCCGCACGCGCAGCTGTCCTATTCGATCAGCCAGCCCGGCGAACATTGGGTCGCCAATTCGCTGGCGGTGCTCGCCGCGGTGGAGGCGGCCGGCGGCGACCTCGCGCTGGCCGGCCTTGCCTTGGCCGAGCTCGGCGGGCTCAAGGGCAGGGGCGAGCGGCACCGGATCCATGTGGACGGCGGCGAGGCCCTGCTGATCGACGAAAGCTACAATGCCAATCCGGCCTCGATGGCGGCGACCCTGAAGGTGCTCGGCGAGGAGAAGGTGGCGGGCCGCCGTATCGCAGTGCTCGGCACGATGCGCGAGCTCGGCGCGGACAGCGGCCAGTTCCACGCCGCGCTCGCCGAGCCGCCC
>JAFAZM010000288.1 GCA_019239785.1 Sphingomonadaceae bacterium | reverse complement strand
GTGACGCAGCAGGGCCAGCCGCAGCCTGGGTGGGGCCTGCAATATACGCTCGACCTGCAGCCCGCCGAGGCCCGCTCCTACGAGCCGCGTGCGCTCGTCACCCACACCACCGCCTCGAACATCCGTCAGCTGATGAACTTCTACCGGCTGACCGGCGACAGCAAGTTCCTCGCCCGCATCCCGGAGGCGCTCGACTGGCTCGACAGCGTCCGCCTGCCGCCCGATCCGGCGCGGCACGGGCGCGACTTCCCGACCTTCATCGAGATCGGCACCGGCCGGCCGCTCTACGTCCACCGCCGCGGCTCGAACGTGGTCAATGGGCGCTATTATGTCGACTACGACCCGGAGGCGACGCTCGGCCATTATTCCGCCTATCGCGCGATCGACGTGCCGGCGATGCGCCGGGAGCTTGCCGCGCTTCGAGCGATGGATCGCGCGGCGCTGCAGCGCAACTCGCCGCTGAACGCGCCCGGCCATGCGCCGCTGCCCCGTTACTTCGTCACCGATCTCGACGCCGGCTCCGACCTCAACGCGACCGCCGGCGGCAGCCCTGTCGAGTTGATCCGCAGCCTCAACGCCGCCGGCTGGTGGCCGACTCCTTTGCACGCGACCAGCAACCCCTATCGCGGCCCCGGCCCGGCCACTCCGGTCCCCGGCGACTACCGCACCACCCGCGTCGGCGATGCCTCGGACACCTCGCCCTATCTGGCCGAGCACCCGGTGACCGGCATCTCCACCGCCACCTACATCGCCAACATGTCCCGCCTGATCAGGGCGCTGAACGAAGGGGCGCGGTAGCCACAAGCCCCTCCCCTTCAGGGGAGGGGTTGGGGTGGGGGTTGTCGTCGCACGGCGGCGGGAGAACATACCCACCCCCCGTCCCTTCCCCTAAAGGGGAGGGGCGGTCAGGCCTAAATCTCCACCTGGCTCCCCAGCTCGATCACGCGGTTCGTCGGCAGCTTGAAGAATTCCATCGCGCTTTCCGAATTCTGCACCATCCAGGCGAAGAGCTTCTCGCGCCAGAGCATCATGCCGGGGCGCTTCGACGGGATCAGCGTCTGGCGGCCGAGGAAATAGCTGGTGTCCATGATCCTGAAGGCGGGTCCGCAGCCGTCGGTCCGGGCCAGGTCGGCGGGGACGTCGACCTCCTGCATGAAGCCGTAATGGAGGACGATCCGCCAGAAGCCGCCGCCGAGATCTTCCACCTCGATATGCTGCGCCTCCCCGACATGGGGCACGTCCTCGATCTTCACGGTGACGATGACCACCCGCTCGTGCAGCACCTTGTTGTGCTTGAGGTTGTGCAGCAGCGCGTGCGGGATGCCGCTTGCATCAGCCGCCATGAACACCGCCGTCCCCGGCACGCGCCGCGTCGAGCCGTGCCCCGATTTGATGAACAGGCCGATCGGCATCGTGCTCTCGCGCATCTGCGCGCGGAGCAGGCGCCGGCCGGTCGCCCAGGTGGTGAGCAGGGTGAAGGCGATGAAGGCGACCAGCAGGGGGAACCAGCCGCCGGCCGGGATCTTGGTGAGGTTCGAGGCGAAATAGGCGCCGTCGATCAGCAGGAAGGCGCCGGTGACGAGGCCGGCCAGCGCCCTGTTCCAGCGCCAGACCTTGAAGGTCAGCACGCCGATCATGCAGGCGGTGATGAACATCGTGCCGGTGACCGCGATCCCGTAGGCCGCGGCGAGGTTGCTCGACGAGCCGAAGCCGAGCACCAGCAGGATCACGAAGACGAGCAGGCCCCAATTGACGATCGGCACGTAGATCTGGCCGACCGCCTTGTCGCTGGTATGGGCGATCCGCACCCGCGGCAGGAAGCCCAATTGCACCGCCTGCTGGGTCACCGAATAGGCGCCGGAGATCACCGCCTGGCTCGCGATCACCGTCGCGATCGTGGCGAGGAGGACGAGCGGCAGCCGCGCCCAGTCCGGCGCCAGCAGGTAGAAGGGGTTCTCGGCCGCCGCCGGATCGTCGAGCAGCAGCGCGCCCTGGCCCATATAATTGAGGATCAGGCAGGGGAAGGCGACGTAGAGCCAGGAGACGGACACCGCCTTGCGGCCGAAATGGCCCATGTCGGCGTAGAGCGTCTCCGCCCCGGTCACCGCGAGCACCACCGAGCCCAGAGCGAGGAAGGCGAGGGGCAGGTCGGCGCGGAAGAAGGCGATCGCATACCAGGGGTTCAGCACGCCGACGATCTCGGGGTGGCGCAGGACGTTCGCCGCGCCGAGCAAAGCCAGCACCGCGAAATAGAAGAGCATGATCGGCCCGAAGATTGTGCCGACCCGCGCGGTGCCGTGCTTCTGGATCAGGAACAGGCCGATCAGGATGGCGACCGAGACCGGCAGCACCAGGGGCGCGAAGCTGTCCTGCACCACGACCAGCCCTTCGACCGCGGACAGCACCGAGATCGCCGGCGTGATCATCGCATCGCCGTAGAACAAGGCGGTCGCAAGCACGCCGAGCGTGACGATCCCCGCCGTCCAGCGCCGGCCGCTGAGGCTGCGCGAGATCAGTGCGAGCAAAGCCAGGCTGCCGCCTTCGCCCTTGTTGTGCGCGCGCATGACGATCAGCACATATTTGACCGTGACGATCATCATCAGCGTCCAGAAGATCAGGGAGACGACGCCGAAGACGTGCAGCCGGTCCACCGGCAGCGGATGCGCGCCGAGAAAGCTTTCCTTCAGCGCGTAGAGCGGCGAGGTGCCGATGTCGCCGAACACCACGCCGATCGCGCCGAGCGCGAGCTTCGCGACGCCATCCTGCGGGCCGTGATAGGCGGGCTCGGCCTCGCTCATATCGGAAAGGGGGGCGCTGATCGCGTTCATCTCGCCGGCGCAATTAGGTTCGCCCGGCCCCGACGGCAAAGCCGAAGCCCGGAAAATGGCGGAAAACGGCCAAATCTTTACGCCATCTTTATGCCCCTGTCCGGCTCCTGCCCGGCGGCTCAATCGACAAGCGCCCGCCATCGGCGCAAGAAGCGGCCGTGAGCCAAGCCGCCGACAGCGAGACCGGCCGCGCCCTTGCCGATGCGCCTCGGCCCGCCCGCGCCGGGGCGCCGGCGGGCGCCTGGGGCCGCCCGCTCGGCTATGCCGTCTCGGCGGCTCTGGTCGCCCTGGTCACTGCGCTCGGCGTCGCGGCCGCGTCGTTCGGCAGCCTCACCAACCTCGCTTTGCTCTATTTGGTCCCGGTCATGGCGGCGGCGACGCTCTACGGGCTGCGCACCGGCCTGTTCGCCGGCCTGCTCTCCTCGCTCGCCTATAATTTCTTCTTCCTGCCGCCCTTGCACAGCTTCACGATCCGGGATCCGGAGAACCTCCTCACCATCCTGGTGCTGCTCGGCGTGGCGCTGGTGACCAGCCAGCTCGCCGCGCGCGTGCGCCAGCAGGCCGATCTCGCCGAGCTCAGCGCCGGGCGGAACGCCGCCCTCGCCGGCTTCGCGCGCGGCCTTGCCGGCCTTTCGAGCGAAGCGGAGGTCGGCGGCGCGCTCTCCGCGGAGGCGGCGCGCCTGCTCGGCGTCGACGCGGTGCTGCTGCTGGAAGCGGGGGGAAGGCTGCAGCCCTGCGCCGCGAGCGCGCCGGCGCATGCGCTCGGCGCGCTCGAAGTCGCGGCCGCCGATTGGGCGTTCGACCAAAGCGAGCCGGCCGGCCGCGGCGCGGACCGCCTCGCCGCTTCGGAATGGCTGTTCCAGCCGCTGATCGCTGGCGGCCGGCCGCTCGGCGTGCTCGGCATCGCCCGGCCCGACGGCGGCGATCCGCTGCGTGCGGACCAAGGCGCGCTGCTCGCCGGCCTGATCGACCAGGCGGCCCTGTCGCTGGGGCGGATCAGGCTCGCCGCCAAGCTTGCGAACGTCGCGCGGCTCGAGGAACGGGACCGGCTGCGCGCCGCCTTGCTCTCCTCGGTCAGCCACGATCTGCGCACGCCGCTGACCACGATCCTGGCCGCGGCCGGCCAGCTCAAGGCGGCGCGAGGCGCGGGGATCGATCCGGCGCTTGCCGACGGGCTGCTCGCCGAGGCCGAGCGGCTCGACCGGTTCGTCGCGAACCTGCTCGGCATGGCGCGGGTCGAGGCCGGGGCGCTCCGGCTCAACAGCGAGACCGTCGACCTCACCGACGCGGCCGCAGCGGCGGTGCACGATCTGCGCAACCGGCTCGACGGCCACAGGCTGCGCATCGACCTCGAGGCGGACCTGCCGCTGGTGCGGGCCGATCCGCAATTGCTTCACCACATCCTGATCAACCTGCTCGACAATGCCGGCAAATATGCCGATCCCGCGGGCGCGATCGCGATCAGCGGCGCGCACGAGGCCGGCGGCCTCGCCCTCGCCATTGTCGACGAAGGCCCGGGCCTGCCGGCGGGGCGCGAGGCCGACCTGTTCGAGACCTTCACGCGGCTCGAAGGCTCGGACCGCAAGGGCGGCACCGGCCTCGGCCTCGCCATCGTCAAGGGCTTCGCCGAGGCGATGGGGCTGCATGTCTCCGCCGCCAATCGCGCGGACGGCAGGGGCGCGGTCTTCACGCTCCATTTCCCGGAGGCCCTCCTCGTCCGCGCGCCGGCGGAGGCCGCGTCATGAGCGGCCTGGCGCACAAGGTCCTCGTCGTCGACGACGAGCCGCAGATCAGGCGGCTGCTGCGGAACACGCTGGAGCGGGCCGGCTATCAGGTCGCGCCCGCCGAGAACGGCCGCGAGGCGTTGCGGCTGCTCCACATCGAGAAGCCGGATGCGGTCCTGCTCGATCTCGGCCTGCCCGACCGCGACGGGCTGGAGCTCATCCCTTTGATCCGGCAGCGCTCGGACGCGGCCTTGCTCGTCGTCTCCGCGCGCGAGGCGATTGCGGAGAAGGTGAGCGCGCTCGATCTCGGCGCCGACGATTACGTCACCAAGCCGTTCGATACGGACGAGCTGCTCGCGCGCCTGCGCACCGGCCTGCGCCGCCGCGTCCAGGCCAGCGCCGAAAGCCAGACCGTCAGGGCCTGGGACGTCGACATCGACCTGCTCAACCGGATCGTCCGCAAAGGCGGCGAGGAGGTCCACCTCACGCCCAAGGAATATGCCTTCCTCGCCGAGCTCGCCCGCCATCCCGGCCGGGTCCTTACCCACAAGCAGCTGCTGAACGCGGTCTGGGGGCCGGTCTTCGAGCAGAATGTGGAATATGCGCGGATCGTGGTGCGCAACCTGCGGCAGAAGCTGGAGGACGACCCGGCCAGCCCGCGGCTGATCGTCAACGAGCTCGGCATCGGCTACCGGCTGAAGGGGGCGGAGGCTTAGGCCAAGGCCGACGATTGGGTTAGCGGAGCATTAACACCCGGATGCTAAGTCCCGCATGGAAGGTTCTCCCACGGACCATGTGGGCCGGCAGTCCCGAGGGCCGGCCCGCACCTTCTTGTCCCTTTCCGTGAGGTTCCGATTAGGGGGCGCCGCGACCGGCGCCACAGTCAGGCCGGCGGCCCTTGATCGATTTTATGGCAGGTCGTTACGCATCCGGTTATAAACGTGCTCCGGGGGGCATATGCCCGGTTATCGACTCTATTTTCACGATCAGCGCGGACATTTCATGCGCGTCGCGGAGATCGACGTCGCCGACGACGAGACAGCTTTGATCAAGGCACGCGAGCTCGATCACGCCTACTGCATCGAAGTGTGGTGCGGGAGGCGGAAGATTGGGATCGTGAAGCCGGGTCAGGGCAAGGAATAGGCCTGCCGCCACTTCGTCAACACGACAAGGCGGCTCCATTGGCGTTCGAACCTACCGGCTGCCCGCCGAAGGCATCGATCGGGCCAGCCAGGAAAAGATAATCGGCGCTGAACCCCGCATAAGCCACGAGCCTTTCCCAACTCGGGACGGTGACCAATGGCTTGGAAATGCTGACGAGGCCCTGGGCCTGAAGGCGCTTCAACATTCGGTTCACATGAACCGGCGTGAGGCTCAGCATGTCGCCGATATGAGTCTGAGCGAGAGGGAACTGGAACGCGCAGGCGCCGGCCGGGATTTCATCGCTAAGACGCCAGGCCATCTCACACAGGAAGTAGGCGACGCGCTTCGCGGCAGGGCGACCGCCGACATTGACAAGCCATTCGCGCGTCATTGCCGCATCGGCCGCCGAAATGCGCCAGAGCGCCTCCATGATGCGCGGGTGATCGCGCGCCGCATCGCCAAGTTGCTGCGCCGGGATTTGCAGAATGTCCGCTTCGGTCAACGCGTCGAACGATATAGCCGTGGAACCCAGCAACGCGTCCAGGCCGAGAAAGTCGCCGGGGAGGTAAAGCGCCGTGACGAGGCGGCTGCCGTCGCGAAACTGGGTGTAGCGTGAGACCATTCCGCGAAGCACGAAGCCGACGTGCCGCCTTGGTCCGCTGGACAACTCAACCCCGCGATAGGGGGCGATCTGTATGGCATGAGCGGGCAGGGAAAGGAGGGCGTCCGCCTCCTGCGGCGATGGAGCAGTGAGGAGCCGGCGGGTTAAATGAAGCAGGTCATCTAAACATGCCAGGTCGATCATAATATCATCCAAGCCTGCCTTTCTGGCGCGCAAAACGGCGGAAGCTTAAGTTGGTTCCGGTAACGAAATGAGCGCCGTCGCAGACGGTTTCGGATGCTAATGCCGCACGCTTTGCCGGCAGGCAAGGCCCTGAATAGGCAGCACAAAGGCTAATCCGCTTCGCCATCCCCGCTTTGTTCGGAGGGCGCGCCGCGCCGCACGATCTGGCCTTGAGCCTCCAACCCACCATCCAGCAATCTGTACGACGTCTCAACCGCATCACCCGGCGTCAGTGTCACGGCGACACCATTGGGGCCATCCACGATAACCAGACCGTCTTCGGCCGCGACTTCGCTCGGTTCGTCATGAGCACGTTCGGGATTCATGATGCGCGAAAACGGGATGGGCCTTGGCCCGGTTCCCTCCGAAATGGCCTGCGGGAGCGCTGATGGCATCTTCTCCAGACAGTATCGAACTTGAAAGGATCATCAGCTCGGACGGTTGGCAGCGGCGCGCACTCGCGCCCGAACTGGCTTAGCGACCGCCGTCTGTCTCTACCCTCGTTGGGCTCGGCGAACAGCCTAGTCCCGCTCCGCCGGCGGCCAGGCATAGGGCCGCAGCAGAGGCGGGCCGACCAGCAGGAAGGCGGCGCCGCCGACGCCGGTCAGTACCGCAGCCAGGCCGAGGGCCAGCTCGACCGGCGTTGGCGCATGCGCTGGCGCGGCGTGCACGAGCAGGTGGATCTGGCGCAGCGCCAGCGCGCACAAGGTGAGCAGCGCCGCGCCTTCGAGGCGCATCATCATCTTGTCTGTCCGAACGTGGAAACCGTCCCGGAGATAATGGCGCACGGCGTTGGATTTCGAGGGCGAGTTGGGGCCGCCTCCATTAAGATCGCATAAGCCCGGCACGGGCGCGGAACGATTTGACCCGTCGCGGCTTTTCGCGCCGCTTACCCCTTCGGGTCGGAGCGAGATGGAGGCGGCCAGGCCGTGAACTGCCAGTCGAGGTGGCTCGCCGCCCTCTTGCTGCTGCTGGCAAGCTGCTCGCGGCAGCAGCCGTCCACCGATATCGTCTTCGTCTCGGACGAAGGCGCCAACGTCGTCCACATCGTCGACGGCGCCACCGGCCGGATCGAAGGCACGCTCGCCACCGGCCGCCGGCCGCGCGGGATGCAGCTCTCGCCCGACGGCCGCACCCTCTATGTCGCGGCCAGCGATTCCAACCGGATCGAGGCGTGGGACGTGCGCAACCGCCGGCTGCTGCGGGTGCTGGATTCGGGGGCGGACCCGGAGCGCTTCGCGGTCAGCCCGGACGGGCGCATGCTCTACATCGCCAATGAGGACCATGCCGCAATCTCCTTCGTCGACATCGCCGCGAACCGGATCGTCCGCGAGGTCCGCACCGGGCCGGAGCCGGAGGGGATGGGGGTGAGCCCGGACGGCCGGCTGGTCGTCGCCACCGCGGAGGCATCGAGCACCACCCATTTCATCGACGCCGCGACCGGCGCCGTGATCGGCATCGCGATGGTCGGGACGCGGCCGCGGAGCGTGCTCTTCCTCGATCAGGGCCGGCGCATCTGGGTCTCGTCGGAGCAGCGCGGCACGATCACGATCTTCGACGCGGCCACGCGGCGGATCGTCCATGTGCTCGATCTCGTCCCGCTCTTCCCCGGCGTCGAGCAGGTCCAGTCGGTCGAGATGCGTGCGACGCGCGACGGCCGCCGCGTGTTCGTCGCGATGGGCCGGGCCGACCGCGTCGCCGAGCTCGATCCGGCGACGCTGCAATTGGTACGCAGCTTCCCGACCGGGCACCGCACCTGGGGGATCGCCCTTTCGCCCGACGAGCGCCGGCTCTACGCGGCGAGCGGGCTGTCGGGTTCGCTGACCATCGTCGATCTGGAGGCGAACCGGGTGGCGGCGACGGTCCAGCTCGGCGGCAAGCCCTGGGGCGCCGTGGCGGTGGCGCGGTGAGGAGAGGCTTGCACGTCACCCCGGCGAAGGCCGGGGTCTCCCTCAGGAAAGCCGCGGCCCTTCTCCATGAGATCCCGGCCTTCGCCGGGATGACGATGATTGGCCTCGCCCTCCTCCTGTCCTCCTGCACGCACGAACGGGTGCTCACCGTCTGCGCCGATCCCAACAACCTGCCTTTCTCCAACCGCGCCGGGCAGGGCTTCGAGAACAAGCTGGCGGAGCTGATCGCGCGCGAGCTGCATGCGCGGCTCGACTATGTCTGGTGGGCGCAAAGGCGGGGCTATGTCCGCAACACGCTCAACGCGCACAAATGCGATCTCTGGCCCGGCGTCGCCAGCAGTGTCGAGATGCTCGCCACCACCCGGCCTTATTACCGCTCCACCTACGTCTTCGTGACCCGGGCCACCGACCGGCTCGACGGCCTCACCCTGGACGACCCGCGGCTCCGGCGGCTCAGGCTCGGCGTCCAGATGGTCGGCGACGACGGCTCGAACACGCCGCCCGCCCATGCGCTGTCGCGGCGGAACATGGTCGCCAACGTGCGCGGCTTCATGCTCTACGGCGACTATCGCCAGGCCAACCCGCCCGCGGCGATCGTGCGCGCGGTGGCTGCGGGCGAGATCGACGTCGGCCTGGTCTGGGGGCCGCTCGCCGGCTATTTCGCGCCCCGTTCGCCGGTGCCGCTCCGGCTCCAGCCGGTCACGCCCTGGCTCGACGATGCCAACTGGCCGATGGTCTACGACATCTCGGTCGGCGTGCAGAAGAACGACACGCGGCTGTTGAGCGATGTCGACCATATCCTCGCCGAGCATCGCGGCGAGATCGACGCCCTGCTGAACCGCTACGGCGTGCCCCGCGCCAATCCCTGATCGATCCACGATCTAGATCTTCGATCTGGTCCTTTTGCGCTTATCCGCAACGCCGGGGCTGGACCGCCGGCCCGTCCGCCGCGGCCCATGGGCGCGCCTCTCCCGCGGGCATAGGATTTGCCCCTCTTTGGCGGGCGGGCAGGCATGGCGACCGATCCACACGTCCTCGTCGTCGCGGTCGTCGGCGAAGGGGGCTGGCGCATCCAGATCGAGCGGCTGTGCCAGGAATTGTGCGACCAGCTCGCCGCCGAGCGCGCCGTCACCCTTGCCGCCCGCAACCCCGTCGATCCCGCGCGCGCCGCCCGCATCGCCCGCCGCACCCGTCCGGCGCCGGTGATCGTCCTGGTCGGCGAGAAGGACCGGCTCGCCGAAGCGGCGGCGGCACTGCTCCCCCTGAGCGGCAATATCGCGCCGATCCCGGTCGTGTTCGACGAAGGCACGGCGAGCCTGACGGTGCGCCGCGCTGGCCAGGACCAGGTGGTCCGGCTGGTCCGCGCCGCGGTCGCCTCGATCGGCCCGGCGACCGGCGAGGCTGGGCCCAAGCGCGGCTCGGGCGAGGTGATCGACATCGAGGCGCATCGTCCGAACGAGGGCCGCCCGCCGCGCTGGCTCGGCCGGAGCGACGCGCCGCCCGTGCCGCCCGAGACCGGCGGCGCGCTCCGCGCCTCGCTCGCCGCCGCGCTCGACTGGGCGGAGGCGGCGACTGGGATGCTGACCGCCTTATGGTCGAACGGCGGGGCCGAGGGCGGCGCGGTCTACGGCCTCTCCTGGCCCGAATTGCTCGCGTCGCTGGAGCGGCTCGAGGCGATCGGCGAGGCCTCGAACGAGGTTGCGGAGGAACGGTTCGCCGGGATCCGGGCTTTGCTCGCCGATCCGGCGGCGCGGCACGTGCCGCTGGCGCGGCTCGACCGCCTGCTCGGCGGCGACGAGCTCGCGCTGAAGATCGTCATGCTCGCGCTCGCGCCCGAGCTCGACATCCGCTTCCAGCGCCTGTTCGGCGCGCTCCACGACGATATGGGGCGGCGCTACGCCTCGATGGGCCTCGCCTGCGCGATCCTCGCCGCGGCGACCGAAGGAGCGACGCCGAAGAGCGTCCGTGTCGCGCTGTCTGCGCTCGCGCCGTTGCGCGACTTCCGCATCGTCGAGGGGATGGGCGACACGATGCCCGCCGCGGACGAGGCGCTGCGGATCGATCCCCGGCTGCTCGACTGGCTGGTCACCGGCGGCGAGGCCCGGCTTGCCGCCGACCCCTCGTTCGAGGCGGTCCTTCGCCACGCGCCGCAGGATGCGCTCGAGCTGCTGCCGTCCGGCCGCCGCGAGGAGATCGAGGCCGCCGCGGCCGCAATCGCCAACGGCGAGACCCATGCCGCCCTGATCCTCACCGGCTCCGAGCGCGGCTGGCTCGAGGTCGAGGCGCTTGCGCTGGCGCCGGCCGAGCTTCGGATCGGCCCGCCCGCCGCCGAGCTTGCCGCCGATGCGCTCGACCGGGTGCTGCGCGAGGCGATCCGCAAGGCGCGGCTGCTCGGCCGGCCTTTGGTCGTCGACATGACCGAGCCGGGCCCGCAAAGCGAGAGCTTCTTCCGCGCTTTCGCCGCCCTGCTAGGCCTCTGCGCGCCGGCGCCTTTGGTGCTCGGCGACAATCCGGCCTGGCTGCTCTCTTTGGTTCCGGACGAAGCGGTCGCGGTGGTGCCGCTGCCGCCGGTCGCCCAGGCCTGGCGCGTCGCTGCGATCGAGGCTGCTATCGGGGAGGGGGCGCCGGAGCTCGCGGCCGATCTCGCCGAGCGCTTCCGCGTGCCGCTGGCGATGCTGCCGAGCGTGCCGCCGCTGGCCCGCGCCGAGGCGGCGCGGGCGCAGATCGATAGCCCGGGCGAGGCGGAATGGAAGACGGCCTTCCGCCTCGCCGCCGGCAGCCGGCTGCCGATGCTCGCCCGCCGGGTGCCGCCGCGGCCGGCGCCGGAGAGCGGCGCGCAGCTCGACCGGGTGGTGCTGCCGGCGCGCCAGCGCCGCCAGCTCGAGACTTTGGTCAGCCATGTGAAGGTCGGCGGGCGGGTGCTGCGTGACTGGGCGTTCGGCGCGGCGCTCGACGCGCGCGGCGTCTCGGCCTTGTTCACCGGCGAGAGCGGCACCGGCAAGACCACCGCCGCCCATGCGATCGCAAGCGCGCTCGGCACCGACCTCTACGTGATCGACCTCGCCCGGATGGTCAGCAAATATATCGGCGAGACCGAGAAGAATCTCGACATCGTCTTCAACGAGGCCGAGCGCGCCGGCGCCGTGCTGCTGTTCGACGAGGCCGACGCCTTGTTCGGCAAGCGCAGCGCGGTCAGCGACGCGCACGACCGCTACGCAAATATCGAGGTCGCCTATCTGCTGCAGCGGATGGAGCTGTTCGACGGGCTCGCAATCCTCACCACCAACCATCCGCGCAACATCGATCCGGCCTTCGGGCGGCGGCTGCGCTTCACCGTCGACTTCCCCTTCCCGGGGCCGGCGGACCGGCTGCTGATCTGGGAACGGATTCTGCCGAAGGACTCGCCGCACCGCTGGCCGGGGACCGACTTCACCCTCGCCGCGCGCCGGCTCGAGCTCAACGGCGGCAGCATCCGCCAGGTCGTTTTGCACGCCCTGATGGCGGCGGCGGAGACCGAGGAGGGGATCGTCCGCCCCGAGCATCTGCGGGAGGCGGCGCGCACCGAGCTGGTCAGGCTGGGCAAGCATGACAAGGTCGAGACGGCGGGCGACCTGTTCGCCGCCCCGGTCGAGACGAGGGCCGCCTGATGCCGATCCAGGCCGTCACCGAGGCGATCCGCGACCTGATGAACGCGACCCTGCACGAGGCGATGAACGCCGCGCCCGGCACCTTCTCGGTCTATATCGGCCCGCCCGACGCCGACCAGGACCAGGACGAATTGATCCTGTTCCCGATGCGGGTGACGCCGAGCGCGGAAGCGCGCAATGCCGAGCGCATCCGCCCGTTCCCGACCGCCGCCGATCCGCCGCGCCGGGTCGAGCCGGCGGTGCCCCTCGACGTCCATTTTCTGGTCACCGCCGGCTCGCCGCGGAACTCGACCGCGAAGGACGGGCTTCGCCGGCTCGGCTATGCGATCCAGGCGATCGAGGCCGCCTCGCCGATCTCGCTGCCGGCCTATTTCCAGGAGGCGGTCTGGCTGTCGATCGAGCCGCTGTCGATCGACGAATTGGCGCGGATCTGGGGCCTGTTCCCGAGCTTCAACTGCCGCACCTCCTTCGTCTTCCGCGCCTCGCCGATCTGGATCGATCCGCTCCGCGTCGAGCCGGCGGCGGCGCCGGTCATCTCCCACGGCGCCATGGCGGGGGCGGCCTGATGGCGACGGCCTACGCTCCGGACCGGCTGCAGCGCCGCGTCATGTTCGCGATGGACTTTCGCGATCCGGTGACCGGGCTGCCGGTCAATGCGGACCTCGAGGTCGCCGCCGAAGGGCTCGGCCCGCCGGTGCGCGCCCGCTCCGGCCTGTTCGCCTGGTTCGACCTGGATCCGCCCGCGGCGCGCGAGATCAGGGTGAGCGCGACCTCGCGCAGCCGGAGCTTCGCCGATTTCGAGGAAGTGATCTCGACGCCCGAGCATGTGCCGGGCATCCCGGCCTCCAGCCTGGTGATGCCGCGCGTGCTGCGGCCGACCGGTCTGTACGCGCCGCCCGAGGGGATGACCGCGGTCGCCGGCTGGCTGGTCGAGGAGGAGAGCGGCCCGCCGGTCGCAGGCGCCGAGATCTCGCTCGCCTTCCGCCATGCCGGCAACCAGGATTTCGTCAGCGCCTACAAGGCGGTGACCGATACGGCCGGCGGTTTCGTCGCGGTCGCCAACGATCTCGGCGACGTCAAGCCGGACGCGCCGCCGCCCAGATCGGACGCCGACCTCATGGGCTGGCTCAGCATCGCGAACGGCGCGCCGCCGGCCCGCTTCACCTCGTTCCTGCCGCTCCGCGCCGGCCGCCTGGTGCGGCTCGCGGCGCCGCTCCGATGGAAGGATCTCGAAACCATGTCGCCGCCCTGAGCCGCTTCGGCCCGGACACAAAATCACATTCATTCGAACGGAGGCACCAATGGCTGAATATCTCGCACCAGGCGTGTTCATCGAGGAAATCGAGCGCGGCCCGAGGCCGATCGAGGGGGTCGCCACCAGCACCGCCGCCTTCCTCGGCGAGACCGAGCGCGGCCCGGTCCGGCCGCGGCTCGTCACCAGCGTCAACGACTATCTCCGCCAGTTCGGCGGCGCCTTCGGCGACGACAAGTTCATGCCCTATGCGCTGACCGGCTTCTTCGACAATGGCGGCCGGCGGGCCTATGTCTGCCGCCTGGTCGGCGCCGGCGCCGTGGCCGCCAAGGTGACCGCGGGCGGCATCGACTTCGAGGCGAGCGGGCCGGGCGAGTGGGGCAACCGCATCCACTTGAAGCTCAGCAAGGGCAGCGCGACGGCGGGCACGAAGCGCGAGCCGACCACCTTCCGGCTGCAGGTCGCCTATTGGGACACGGACGCGCCCGGCGACGCCTATCCCGACCCCTTCGATCCGACCCAGAACCGGGTGCTGCCGCGGCCGACCCAAATGGAGGATTTCGACAATCTCGAATTCAAGGACGCTGCCTCGCCCGATTTCTACAGCAAGAGGCTCGACGGCAATTCAGCGCTCGTCCGCCTGACCGCGGAGGTGCCGGCGCCGCTGGCGGCACTGCAGGAAACGGCGCTGACCCCGCTCGCGGGCGGCGTCGACGGCGCCGCTTTGACCAAGACGGAGTTCGTCGGCAGCGATCCGGACAACAGCAAGCGCACCGGGCTCTCAGCGCTCGAGCTCGACGAGTATCGCGAGGTCGCCCTGGTCGCGGCGCCGGGCGTCACCGACACCGACATCGTCAAGGCGGTCTACGAGCATTGCGAGCGCAACCGCTTCCGCTTCGCGGTGATCGATTCGAAGCCCAATGTCGGCAACGCATCGACGCTCGATCCGCGCACCGACTTCACCACCTCCTACGCGGCCTTCTATTATCCCTGGGTCTACGTCTCCGACCTTCGGACCGGGGTGCGGCGCAAGGTGCCGCCGAGCGGCCATGTGCTCGGCCTCTACGCCCGCACCGACAATGCGCGGGGGGTCTGGAAGGCGCCGGCCAACGACACGTTGAGCGACGTCTTCGACCTTGAATATTATGTCGATACCGGCACCCAGGAGGTGCTGAATCCGCGCGGCGTGAACGTGATCCGCCGCTTCCCGGCGCGGGGCATCCGCGTCTGGGGCGCGCGCACGCTCAGCGACAATGCCTTGTGGAAATATGTGAACGTCCGCCGGCTGTTCATCTTCCTCGAGCATTCGATCTACGACGCCACCCAGTGGGTCGTGTTCGAGCCGAACGACGAGCGGCTCTGGGCGCGGGTCAAGGACACGATCCGCCTGTTCCTTCGGACCCAGTGGCGCAACGGCGCGATGATGGGCCTCACCGAGGACGAGGCCTTCACCATCGCCTGCGACCGCTCGACGATGACCCAGGACGACATCCTCAACGGCCGTCTGGTCTGCGAGATCGGCATCGCCCCGGTCCGGCCGGCCGAGTTCGTCGTCTTCCGCATCTTCCAGAACACCGCCGAGGCCCAGAGCTGAGGCTTGAACGACAAGGAGCCAGACCATGGCACGCGACGATCCGTTCAGAAACTTCAAGTTCCGCGTCGAGATCGACGGCATCGCCGAGGCCGCCTTCAGCGAGGTGGCGATCGGCGAGACTTCGACCGAGGCGATCGACTATCGGGAGGGCACCGAGCCCAACCATGTCCGCAAGCTGCCGGGCATGACCAAATATGGCAACATCACGCTGAAGCGCGGCGTGACCGACAGCCAGGTCCTCTACCAATGGCACAAGGACATTCTCGACGGGAAGATCGGCGAGAAGCGCAAGGCCGTCACCATCGTCGTCATCGACGAGGCCGGCAAGGACAAGGCGCGCTTCGTCGTCTCCGAATGCTGGCCGACCAAATACGACCCCAGCGATCTCAACGGCAAAGGCAACGAGGTCTTCATCGAGCTGCTCGAGCTCGTCAATGAAGGCATCGAGCGCCGCGCCTGAGGGAGGAAGCAATGGACCGCAGCGCCAATCCGGCCTTCCGCACCGAGATCCCGTTCGAGCTTCCGCTCGGCTATGTCGACGAAAGCGGCGTCCGCCACCGGCGGGGCGTGATGCGCCTCGCCACCGCGGCCGACGAGATCCTGCCGATGCGCGATCCCCGGGTGCAGTCGAACCCCGCTTATCTCAGCATCATCATCCTCTCCCGGGTGATCGTGAAACTGGGCAGCCTCCCCGACGTCGACACCCAGATCGTGGAGCGGCTGTTCACCGCCGATTTCGACCATCTGCGCAGGCTCTACGAGGAGGTGAACGGCGCCGACGAGCCGGACGGTTTCGAAATCCCCGCATCGTCCCGGGCCAACGGCCATGCGGCTGGGGGTCCGCCGATGCTGGGGGAAGCCTGATGGCCAGCCCCGTGGCCGAACTGTACGGGGAGATGGCGTTCATCGCCCACCATTTCCACTGGAGCAGCGAGACGCTGCTGACGATGGAGCATGGCGAGCGGCGGCGCTGGTGCCGCGAGATCTCGGCGATCAACCGGGCGCAGAACGGCGCGCCCGACGATCCGTTCGCGGGGCTGTGACGCGATGGCCCGCAGCGACCCCTATTCCGGCTTCCGCTTCCTCGTCGAGATCGACGGCCTGCTCCAGGGCGGCTTCTCGAAGGTGCGCGGGCTGAATCGCGAGACGAAGGTGGAATCGTTCCGCGAGGGCGGGGTCAACGATTTCGAGCGCAAGCTCGTGACGCTCACCACCTATCCGGCGCTCGTCCTCGACCGCGGCCTCGCCGACCAGAGCCTGTGGGACTGGCACCAGGACGTGGTCGAGGGCAATATCAAGCGGCGGACGGTTACCATCACGCTGCGCGACGCGCGCGGCCGGGACGTCTGGGGCTGGACCGCGCACAGCGCCTTCCCGGTCAAATGGTCGGTCTCCGATTTCGACGCGGCGAGCGGGCAGGTCGCGACCGAGAGCGTCGAGTTCGCCCATCACGGCATCCTGCGCCGCTCGCTCGGGGCCGCCGCATGACACCGAAGCGGCCCCTCGGCGTGCTGCGCCTGCTGAGGCCGATCCTCGGCCGTGCGCGCGGGCGCCGGCGCGGGCCGTCGGCGTCGTTGATCTGGCGCCGTCCCCGCCGCGCCGGGCCGGCGCCGGCAGCATCGCCGGCGGCGCGGACCACGATCTTCGCGCCGAGCTACAGCCTGAACCTCGAGCTGGTCTGGCCGGCCGGCACCGAAGCGCGGACCGGGCCGATCGGGCGACAGGAGGCGCGCACGCACCTCGTCACGCGCAGCGGCCCGGGCGGCGGCGCGCGGGAGACGCACCGACTGACGACCCTGGTCGAGCGTGTCTGGCTTCATTTGAGTAGGGCAACGCCCTCGTCGGCACGAGATGCGGCGCCGGCGCGGCCTGCCGCCTCTCCGGCAAGCTCGCCCGCCGCGGGAACGCAGTCGCGGCAGCGAGCGCCGACGCTTTCGCCGACGCCTTTGCTCTGGGCGCGCCCGAAGGCGGGGGCGGTCGCTCTGCTGCCGGGACGGGCGGCATTGCGCGCCGGCGCGCCGGGGCTGCCGCCCCGACAATCGATGACGGCGCCGGCGACCGCGCACGCGGACGCAGGGGTCGAATCTCCACCGGCCACGCGCGCCCCGGCCGAGACCTTGTGGCGAAGCGTGACCGCGGAGCCCGGCATTGCGCGCGCGCGCGGCGCACCGCGGCGCGCGCCGGCCGCCCTGGTCTGGCGCAGCGAGACGGGGAAGGGCGATGCTGCGGCGCCGATGCCGGCCTTCGCCGGCGGCCATGGCCGGCCGCGGACCGATCTGGTCTGGCGCCGCCCGGCGCCGAATCCCGCGATCGAGGCCGGGGACGGCCGCGCGGCGGCATCGCCGCGCGATTCTGCGACCGACCAGCCCTGGCGCGGCGAGACCCGGATCCGCGCCGATCGCGCGCCGCTGGCCGCGGCACCTGCGCCGGCGGTGCCGCCCGTGGAGATGAACCGGCTGGTCGACGAGGTCGTGCGGCGGCTCGACCGGATCGCGCGCGACGAACGCTTGCGGCGGGGGCTCTGAGATGACCCTGCCATTGCTCAAGGCCGTCATCCAGGTCATCGGCGGCTCCAAGTCCGGCCTGATCCTGCCGGTCATGTTCAACCCGACCGAATATAATATCGAGCGGGGGAACAGCTTCAAATCGACC
>JAFAZM010000252.1 GCA_019239785.1 Sphingomonadaceae bacterium | reverse complement strand
ACCAAGATCGTCGACCGGGCGACCGGCGAGGTGAGCTACGGCCGGGTGCCGGCTTATTCGGTGGTCGTCCCCGGCACCTTGCCCGGCAAGGACGGCGGCCCGAGCCTCGCCTGCGCGGTGATCGTGAAAAGGGTGGATGCGCAGACGCGGTCGAAGACGGGCATCAACGAATTGCTGCGGGACTGATGCGCGTGCGCGCCACTATCGCCGCGCTTGCGTTGGCGGGGAGCACCCCCTTGCTCGCACAGGTTGGGCCGCCGCTCACCAAGGTCACGGTCCGAGCCATGCCGCAGAGCAGGCTTACGCAGCGACTGTTCGGCGATCTCGGCCGGATCATGTTGCCCGACTTCGATCGTGGGCGGCCCGGGAGGAGACCCACGCGGCCGCTCGCTGAGCTGGAATTCCGGACCATTCCCACGGCAACCTATACGCCTGGCCTTTGTCAAAGCTCGCTGGTGACCGTACATTTCGTGCCGGACGGACCGCTCGCTGGCGCCGACACGCCGGTGCGGCCGACGGGAATTGAAGTGTCGGAGAACTACGTCATCTCGGATCTGGACCGCTTGCGCAGAGGAGGCGAACTCAGCGAGGCGCAACGTGAGCGGCTCGGCATTGCCTGCGCGGATATCGATCCGCGGCATAGTGGGACGATCGACGCGCCTGATGAGATGATGCTGGTCGGCGACGTGCAGGCCCTTACAGCCCTCATCGAAGCGGCACGCGCCGGTCAGGTGCGGATCGCGCTCAATTGCCCGGTCCCACGAGACGACCCGCCGACGAGCGAGAGTGCCTGCCGTCAGAGGGTGGCAGAGCTGGACGTCCGGCAAGTCTCGACGGTCGCGCGCTGCGATCCACCGCCGGCTGCCGGCGCCGGATGTTTCGAGCTGGGCGTCGGAGGGATGAGTGTCCGCTTCGAGTCGGACTCCGTGACCACCGCGCCCTCGCGCGTCGTCATCGAGCCCATGATCGTAATCGCCGACGAACTGATCGACTGAATCAGCAGCCGCTGCCACCCTCCGGCGGCAGATAGTGGAACTCGATCAGGTAGACGTTGGTGCCGGGGCCGTGCTTGGCGACCTTGAGCAGGTCGACGACGCCCAGAAAGCCCGAGCGCCGCGCCAGCTCGCCGGTGACGTCCTCGATCGCGATCCGGCGGATCGATTCGACGACGATGTGGCCCTCCTCCATCGGATAGATGCCGCCGACCTTCACATGCGGCCGCTGCCAGATGCGGACGGAGCAGGTGATCCGGCCCTCGCGAACGCCCTCGCGAAGACGCCTGGTGAAGATCATGGCGTGAGGCTCCGCATGGATTTTGCCTAGCAGAGGCAGGCCGGCCGCGCGACGGCCCGACATTGAGCGCAATATTCGGGACGGCCGCGCTCACGTTCTCCGCTACCCCCTTCTTGTAAACGTCACCCCGGCGAAGGCCGGGGTCCTGGGTCACGGTGGGTGGCCACGAGATCCCGGCCTTCGCCGGGATGACGTGGAAATTGAGGATGGACATGACCACGAACGTGAGCCGTACCATGAGCGCCTCGGACTGGGCGATCCTGCTCCTCCTCTCGATCCTCTGGGGCGGGTCCTTCTTCTTCATCGAGATCGCGCTCGGTTCGGTGACGCCGCTCACCGTCGTGCTGGCCCGGGTCGGCCTCGCGGCGGCTTTGCTGTGGGTGTTCCTGCACGTGCGCGGGGAGCGATTGTCGTTGCCGCCCGGCGCGGCGCGATCCTTCCTGACCCTCGCTTTGCTCAACAATGTCGTGCCGTTCGCGATGTTCGCCTTCGCGCAGGAGGCGATCCCCAGCGGGCTCGCCTCGATTCTCAATGCGACCACGCCGATCTGGGGCGTGATCGTCGCGCATCTGTTCACCGCCGACGAGAAAGCCACGCCGGCCAAGGCCGCCGGTGTGCTGCTCGGGTTCGGCGGCGTGGCGGTGATGATCGGCACCGACTTCCTCGGGCAGATCGGAACCGGCCTGCTCGCCCAGCTCGCCTGCCTGGTCGCGACCCTCTCCTATGCGCTGGCCGGCGTCTATGCGCGACGCTTCCGGGCGATGGGCGTGAAGCCGGTCGCGGTCGCCACGGGCCAGCTCAGCGCCTCGACGCTGGTGATGCTGCCGGTGGTGCTGATCTTCGAGCCGCCCTGGCGCGCCGCCCCGCCTGCGCCGGAGGCCTGGGCGGCGCTCGCCGGCCTCGCCCTGTTCAGCACCAGCCTTGCCTATATCCTCTACTTCCGGCTGATCGCCTCGGCCGGCGCGACCAACGGGCTGCTCGTCACCTTCCTGATCCCGATCACTGCCATCCTGCTCGGCGCCCTGGTCCTGCACGAACGGCTGGAGCCGCGGCAATTCCTGGGCATGGCGTTGATCGGAATGGGGCTCGTCGCGATCGACGGGCGCCTGCTGAGGCTGGGATTCTTGCGCCGAGGCTCACTCAGCCGTTCGGGCTGAGCTTGTCGAAGCCCAATCCTTCTCTCTTTCAGCGAAGGGAAGGAAAGCCCTTCGACAGGCTCAGGACGAACGGCGTTGGTCTCGGAAGGCGGTGCTAAGCTAACCCGCGTCCGCCTCCATCAGCAGACGCGCGGCGCGCTGGTCCTGCCAGTCGGACATGCCGGTCATCCGCCACACCTCCTCGCCCTGGCTGTTATAGAGGATCGTGGTCGGCAGCGTGTCCAGATGCAGCGCACCCATCAGCTGCATCCGGCTGTCGAGATTGGGCTCGAGCCGGCTGAAGCGGTGCGCGGCGAAGAAATCGCTGACCTTCTGCCGGGCGCTCGCGGCGCCGCCGTCCGTGTCCTGGCTGATCGTCAGAATCCTGAGGCCGTCGCCTTCCCGCGCCGCGAGCCCGTCGAGCGAAGGCAGCTCGACCACGCAGGGCCCGCACCAGGTCGCCCAGAGATTGACCAATAACGGCCGGCCGCGGAAGGCCGAGAGTCGCACCTCCCGGCCCTGGCCGTCCTCGAAGGTAGCGTCGGGGGCGTGCTCGCCTCGGTGCGAGCGGTCGAGCCGGCCGGTCGGATAGGGCTCCGCCGCATTGCCGGGCGCGGCCCCGGCCGCGTCGGCCGTCGCATTGGCGGCGGGCGCTTCGCCTTGCGGGGCTGCGGCCTTTTGCCTATCGCATCCGGCGAGGGCGAGGCCGAGCAGAAGGGCGGGGAGACAGAAGATCGCGAGCCGCAAGGACCAGCACTCCAATCAAATGTGGGGCGGACGGTTCGCCGAGGGTCCCTCGGCACTGATGCGCGAGATAAATGCCTCGATCGCCTTCGACAAGCGTCTCTGGCGCCAGGACATCGAGGCGAGCCGGGTCCACATCGCCATGCTTGCCGCCCAGGGCATCGTCGCCCAGGAGGATGCCGACGCGATCGAGGAGGGGCTCGACCGGATCGAGGACGAGTTCGAGGCGAACGGCGTCGCCGAGGATCCGGCGCTCGAGGACATCCACATGCATGTCGAGCACCGCCTCTCCGAATCGATCGGGGCGGCGGCCGGGCGGCTGCACACCGCCCGCTCGCGCAACGACCAGGTCGCGACCGACTTCAAGCTCTGGGTGCGCGATGCGATCGACATGGCCGACGAGGGGATCGCCGCGCTGCAGAAGGCGCTGGTGCTGCGCGCCGAGGAGCATGAGGCGAGCGTGATGCCCGGCCTCACCCATTTGCAGTCGGCGCAGCCGGTGACGCTCGGCCACCATCTGATGGCCTATTACGAGATGCTGCGCCGCGACCGCTCGCGCTTGGCCGATGCGCGCGCGCGGCTGAACGAATGCCCGTTGGGCGCCGCCGCGCTGGCCGGGACCAGCTTCCCGATCGACCGCGAGGCGACCGCGCTTGCCCTTGGCTTCGACCGGCCGACCGCCAATTCGCTCGACACCGTCTCCGACCGCGACTTCGCGCTCGATTATCTGATGGCGGCGACCCAGTGCGCTTTGCACCTTTCCCGTCTCGCCGAAGAGCTGGTGCTCTGGGCGAGCCAGGCCTACGGCTACGTCCAGCTCTCGGACGCCTTTTCCACCGGCTCCTCGATCATGCCGCAGAAGCGCAATCCCGATGCGGCCGAGCTGGTCCGCGGCCATAGCGGGCGGATCGCCGGCGCGACGGTCGCTTTGGTGACGGTGATGAAGGGGCTGCCGCTCGCTTATTCGAAGGACATGCAGGACGACAAGGAGCCGGTGTTCGAGGCGCACGATCTGCTCGGCGTCTCGCTCGCGGCGATGGCCGGGATGATCGAGAGCACCAGCTTCGACACCGAACGGATGCGCGCCGCGACCGAGGCCGGCCACGCGACCGCCACCGATTTCGCCGACTGGCTGGTCCGCGAAGCGGACGTCCCCTTCCGCGAGGCGCACCATATCACCGGCCGCGCGGTGAGGATGGCGGACGAGGCGAAGGTGCCGCTCTGGGCCCTGCCCTACGACGCGCTGCGCAGCATCGACGAGCGGATCAAGCCTGCGGTTTTCGATGTGCTTTCGCCCGACGCCTCGGTTAAGAGCCGCACCAGCTTCGGCGGCACCGCGCCGGCCCAGGTGCGCAAACGGATCGAGGCGGCGAAGAAGGCGTTGGGAATGCTCGAATGAAGCGGCTCCTTCCCATCATCGCTCTCGCGCTTGCGCTCGGCGGCTGCGGCCTGCGCCGGCCGCTCGCGCCGGCGGAAGGGCAGCACATGCCGCGCGCGCCGGCGATGGCGAGCCGGGCGATGACCACCGACGAATTGATGGCGCCGCCGACGACCGCCCGGCCCGAGCGGCTCGACGAATTGCTGCAGCGCTCCGAGGAGCGGCACGACGACCGTTTCGACCTGCCGCCCGGCGACATCCCCGCCGGCAACGGCAACGCCTCCGCCAATTCCAGTTCCAGCACCCCGCCGCCGCAATGAAGCCCGTCCGCAAGGCCGTCTTTCCCGTCGCCGGACTCGGCACGCGTTTCCTTCCCGCCACCAAGGCGATGCCGAAGGAGATGCTGACCGTGCTGGACCGGCCGCTGATCCAATATGCGGTCGAGGAGGCGCGCGAGGCGGGCATCGAGCAGATGATCTTCGTCACCGGCCGCGGCAAGGGCGCGCTCGAGGATCATTTCGACATCTCGTTCGAGCTCGAAACGGTCATGAAGGCGCGCGGCAAGCCGCTCGATGCGATCGCCGGCACCCGCTTTCCCCCCGGCGCGATCGTCTCGGTCCGCCAGCAGGAGCCGCTCGGCCTCGGCCATGCCGTCTGGTGCGCCCGCGACATCGTCGGCGACGAGCCCTTCGCGGTGCTGCTCCCGGACGAACTGATGCTCGGCAAGCCCGGCTGCCTCGCGCAATTGGTCGAGGCTTATGACAAGGTCGGCGGAAACGTCGTCGCCGTGCTCGAAGTGCCGCCCGAGGAAACCCACCGCTACGGCATCGTCGTGCCGGGCGCGCGCGACGGCGGGCTGGTCCCGATCGAGGGACTGGTCGAGAAGCCGCCGCAGGGCAAAGCGCCGTCGAACCTGATGCTGCCCGGCCGCTACATCCTCCAGCCCGAGGTGATGCGCGCGCTCGATGCGCACGAGAAAGGCGCCGGCGGCGAGATCCAGCTGACCGACGCGATGGCGCGGATGATCGGCGGCCAGCCGTTCTTCGGCCTGACCTTCGACGGCGTCCGCTACGACTGCGGCGACAAGGCGGGCTTCATCCAGGCCAACATCGCGGTGGCGCTCGACC
>JAFAZM010000260.1 GCA_019239785.1 Sphingomonadaceae bacterium | reverse complement strand
ATCAAATGCTCCCGCAGCTCCGCCGCATTGCGCTCCCATGAGAAGCGCTCGGCGGCGGCCCGCACCGCCGCCTGCGAAGGCGGATCGGCGAGCAGGTCGTTCACCGCAGCGGCCACCGCGTCCGGCTCCCGCGGCACCAGCCGGCCGGCCTCGGGCCGGTCGACCGCCTCGCGGGCGCCGCCGACGTCGGTCGTCACCACCGGCGTTCCGCAGGCGAGCGCCTCGACCCAGACATTGGCGAGGCCCTCCGACGCGGTCGGCAGCACCATCACATCGGCCGCGGCGAGCAAGGCGGGCAGGGCATCGTGCGGCTGCACGCCCAGGAAGCGCACCCGCGCGCCGAGCCCCCGCGCGGCCGCGTCCCGCTCCAGCCTGGCGCGCTCCGGCCCGTCGCCGGCGAGGATCAGGGTCGCGCCCGGGATCTTGGCCAGCGCCGCGACCGCGATCTCCTGGCCCTTGCGCGCATTGAGATGGCCGATGCTGACCAGCAGCGGCCCCGCGACGCCGAGCGCCGCCTTGGCCGCCGCGCGGTCGGCCGGCCGGAACCGCGCCAGGTCGATGCCGGTATAATGGACCCTGATCTTCTCCGGCAGGCCGAGCGCGATCATGTCGCGCTTCAGCGCTGCGCTGACCGCGATCAGCCCGCCCGCCGCCCGGCCGGCCGCGGCGATCTGCGCGCCGATGCCGGGGGTCGTGCCCCAGAGATGGATGTCGCTGCCCCGCGCCTTCACCGAGAAGGGCACGCCGAGCGCCGCCGCAAGCCGCATCGCCGCGGGCCCGTCCGGCCAGAAAAATTCGGCGTCGATCAGGTCGAACGGGAAATCGCGGCGAATGTCGCGCAGCATCGGCAGCAGCGCGTCGGCCAGCCGCCTCGCGACCCCGGCCTGGCTGAGCCCGGGCCAGACGCGGTAACGCGGCCGATGGACGACGAGCCCGTTCCAGACCTCGTGCGCCGGCAGCCGCCGCAGATGGGCATAATGGGGATGCAAGGCGAGCGGCCAGAGCGGCAGCCCGACGGGCGCCACCACCCGCACCTCCACATCGTCCAGCGCGGCGAGCGCGCAGGTCTGCCGCTCGACGAACACGCCGAAGGTCGGGCGTGCGCCGTTCGGGAACAGGGTGGCGAGCGTGAGGACGCGCAGCATGGATGCGCGCTTAGCGGAGCGGAGTTAAAAACCCGCCATTAAAGCGCCGTTCATCGCCCTGTCTCTCTGATGCGCAAGGCCGCTTGGCATAGGGTCCAGACCCAGAACCGGAGGCGGTCGTGACGGGCTGGCATTTGTTGTCCGGCAAGGAGCAAGGAGGGAGCGATGTTGAATACATCGTGACCGACGCAGCGACGCTGCAGGGCGGCAAAGGACAGCCCGCCGCTTCGCGGTCGGCCGGATAGGCCGGCTGCCGGCGTCGAGCGCCTCGGACGGGTTTCCCGACCCGCCCTTCGACCCTCTCCTTGTCAGCCGGCCTCTCCGGCCGATCACGACCACTTCCGGTTTTGGGTCTGGACCCTGCTCCCGACCCTCCGCTAAGAGGCCCCCCATGCAGTACAAATATCGTGCCCTTTTGCTCGCCGCGATCGCCGTCAGCCTCGTCCCCCTCTCAGGCTGCACCCGCGGCAACCGCACCAGGGCCGACACCCGCTATGTCGCCCGGGACGTCAACACGCTCTACAATGCGGCCTGGCAGCAGATGCGGCGGCGCAACTACACCGCCGCGGCCCTGATCTTCGACGAGGTCGAGCGCCAGCATCCCTATTCGATCTGGGCGCGGCGCGCGCAGCTGATGAGCGCGTTCAACTATTACGCGGCCGGCGACCACAGCAAGTCGATCGATTCCGCCCGCCGCTTCCTCTCGATCCACCCGGGCAACCGCGACGCGCCCTACGCGCTCTATCTGGTCGCGCTCAATTATTACGAGCAGATCGGCGACGTGACCCGCGACCAGGCGGTGACCCGCCAGGCGCTCGATTCGCTCGGCGAGGTGGTGCGCCGCTATCCGGGCACGCCTTATGCCGACGATGCCCGCATCAAGATCGACCTGGTCCGCGACCATCTCGCCGGCAAGGAGATGGAGATCGGCCGCTTCTACCAGCGCCGCGCCCAGTGGCTCGCCGCAGTCGTCCGCTTCCGCGCCGTGATCGACGAATATCAGACCACCAGCCACGCCCCCGAGGCGCTGATGCGGCTCACCGAATCCTATCTCGCCCTCGGCGTGCCGCAGGAGGCGGAGCGCGCCGCTTCCGTGCTCGGCGCCAATTATCCCAACACCCGCTGGTACCGCCGCGCCTACGAGCTTATGCAGCGCCACCCGGTCCCCGCTACCGCGCAGGCGCCGGCCGCGGCGCCCGCGGCGGCGCCGGCCCAGCCCGCGCCGGCGACGGGCACGAACTGATCCCGGAGTCATCCCGGCGAAGGCCGGGACCCATGAACACGGAAGTCGAATATGTGCGCGCACGTTTGCGCTGCGTTTCCCGGCTCAGTGTTCATGGGTCCCGGCCTCCGCCGGGATGACTCCCAGGCGAACGGCCCTTTCCCGCTCTCGCGCGAATGACGTAAGAAGCGCGTCGATGCCTCACCCGCGCACTCCATGCTGACCACCCTCTCCATCCGCGACGTCGTGCTGATCGAATCGCTCGACCTCGAATTCGGGCCGGGCCTCGGCGTGCTGACCGGGGAGACCGGGGCGGGGAAGTCGATCCTGCTCGATGCGCTCGGCCTCGCGCTCGGCATGCGGGCGGAGAGCGCCCTGGTACGCGCCGGGCAGGCGCAGGCGTCGGTCAGCGTCGGCTTCGAGGTCGCGGCCGATCATCCTGTTCTTGTCCTGCTCGACGAGAACGGCCTCGCCCGGGAGCCGGGCGAGCCTCTGGTCATCCGCCGCATCGTCAAGGCGGACGGCGGCAGCCGCGCCTTCGTCAACGACCAGCCGGTCTCGGCCGGCCTGCAGCGCGAGCTCGGCGCCCGCCTGGTCGAAATCCACGGCCAGCATGACGAGCGCGGCCTGCTCAACCCGCGCGGTCACCGCGCCCTCCTCGATGCCTATGGCCGGATCGACACGGCCGACGTCGAGACGGCCTGGCAGCGGCGGCGCGCGCTCGAGGACGCGCTTGCCGCCGCCCGCGCCGAGGCGGAGAGCGCCGAGCGCGACCGCGACTGGCTCGCGCATTCCGTCGAGGAGCTCGGCCGGCTCGCGCCCGAGACCGGCGAGGAGAAAAGGCTCGCGAGCCTGCGCGCCACGATGCAGGCCGGCGCCCGGCTCGGCGACGAGCTCGGCACGATCGCCGCCTTGCTGCAGGGCTCGGAAGGTGCCGCGGCCCTGCTCCGCCAGGCGGCGCGCCGGCTCGACCGGATCGCCGCCGAGCATCCCTTGCTCGCCGAGGCTCTCGCCGCGCTCGACCGGGCGGCGATCGAGGCCGGCGAAGGGGAGGGGGCGCTGACTCGCGCGAGCGAGGCGCTGACCTACGATCCCGCCGCGCTGGAGCAGGCGGAGGGCCGGCTGTTCGAGATCCGCGCGCTGGCCCGCAAGCACCGGGTCGAGGCCGACGCGCTGCCGGCGCTGCACGAGGAATTGATCCGCCGGCTCGGTGCGATCCAGGCCGGCGGCGAGCGGATCGCCGCGCTCGAGGCGGAGCGGGCCGAGGCGGGCGCCGCCTATGACCGGGCCGCGGCAGCGCTGAGCGAGGCGCGCCGGGCCGCGGCGGCGCGGCTCGACGCCGCGGTTGCGGCCGAGCTGGCGCCGCTGAAGCTCGACGCGGCCCGCTTCCGCACCGGCTTTGCCGAAAGCGAGCCCGGACCCTCGGGCCGCGACCGGGTCGAGTTCGAGATCGCGACCAATCCGGGCGCGCCGTTTGGGCCGTTGCTGCGGATCGCCTCGGGCGGCGAATTGTCCCGCTTCATCCTGGCGCTCAAGGTCGCGCTCGCCGAGGAAGGCGGGGCGACGACGATGATCTTCGACGAGATCGACCGCGGCGTCGGCGGCGCGGTGGCGAGCGCGATCGGCGAGCGGCTGCACCGGCTGGCGGCGCGCGGCCAGGTCCTGGTCGTCACCCACTCGCCGCAGGTCGCCGCGCGGGGCGCCCGTCACCTCCTCATCGAGAAGAGCCACGACGGCCTCGTCACCCGCACCGGCGTCCAGTTGCTCGACGAGGCCCGCCGCCGCGAGGAGATCGCCCGCATGCTCTCCGGCGCCCGCATCACCGACGAGGCGCGGGCCCAGGCCGAGCGATTGCTGGAGGCGGCGTGAGCCGCAGGCAGGACGGATTCAGGAAAGGCTGAGCATGACGGCAGTGAAGCGTGCGATCGAAAGCCGGCACGGCGAGGTCGAGCTGGAAAGCTTCCTGCTCGCCGATCCCGACGCTGGCGAACGGCCGCTGGTGATGATCTTCCCGAACATCTTCGGTCTCGACGAGGTGGACGAGGAGAATGCGCAGCGGATCGTCGGCCTCGGCTATGCGGCCTTCGCCTGCGATCTCTACGGCAAGGGGCGGCGCACCGGCGACCGCGAGGTCGCCCGCCCGTGGATGATGGCGCTGCTCGGCGATCGGCCGCTGCTCCAGGACAGGATCCTGCATCTGCTGGAGGTCGCGCGCGGCCTTCCGGAGGTGGACGGCGGCAAGGCCGCAGCGATCGGCTTCTGCTTCGGCGGCCTCTGCGTGCTCGACTTCGCCCGCACCGGCGCCGACATTGCCGGCGTCGCCAGCTTCCACGGCCTCTTCACCCCGCCGCCGAACATCGCGGAGCCCAAGATCAAGGCGCGCGTCGCCGTCTATCACGGCTGGGAGGATGCCCTGGTCCCGCCGGAGCAGGTGGTCGCGCTCGGGCAAGAGCTGACCGGGGCGGGCTGCGACTGGCAGATCCACTGCTTCGGTGGTGCCGTCCACGGCTTCACCCATGCCCGGCCGCCGGAGGAGGGGATTGCGTACAATGCGCTCGCGGACAAAAGGGCGTGGCGCGCGGCGGAGGGGTTTCTGGAGGAGTGTTTCGGCTGAGGGACCGCGCTGACGGGCCCCTTCTCCCGCTTGCGGGAGAAGGCTGGGATGAGGGTCTTCTTCTTGTTAATCCCACCGCATGGGTGTGGTCCGCCGCCAGATAAATAAGCACGCCTCCAGGCTGCGGCGGGAGATGACGGACGCTGAGCGTGCCTTGTGGCTCGAGCTAAGGAACCGCCGTCTCCTCGACTATAAATTCAGGAGCCAATGGTCGCTCGGCCCGCATGTCGCGGACTTCTGTTGTCTGGCCGGGCGGCTCGTCGTGGAAGTCGATGGCAGCCAGCACAATGAGAATGTCGATGCGGCGCGGACGGCTTGGCTGAAGGCGAATGGCTTTCGTGTGATCCGGTTCTGGAACAATGACGTTTTGACGAACATGGAGGGGGTGTTGGCGGTGATTGCGGAGGTGTTGGAGGCGAGGGGGAAGAAAGAAAAACAACAAGAAGAAGACCCTCACCCCAGCCCTCTCCCGCAAGCGGGAGAGGGGGCAAAGGGCACGAGGCGGCAGAGGCCCTCTCCGGGAGTGGCCCAATGACCGAAGCGGAAGCCGCTGCCGAGCTCGAGCATCTCGCGCGGGAGATCGCGCATCACAACCGGCTCTACCACACCGACGACGCGCCGGAGATTTCGGACGCCGAATATGACGCCCTCGTCCGGCGCAATGCCGCGCTGGAGGCGGAATTCCCGCATCTCATCCGCGAGGACAGCCCCTCGCGGCAGGTCGGCGCTGCGCCGGCCGGGCATCTCGCCAAGGTGCGCCATGCGCTGCCGATGCTCAGCCTCGACAACGCCTTCTCCGAAGCGGAGGTCGCCGATTTCCTCGCGCGAATCCGGCGCTTCCTGAGCCTGGGCGAGAGCGAGACGGTGATGCTCACCGCCGAGCCCAAGATCGACGGCCTCTCCTGCTCCCTGCGCTACGAGAAGGGCGCGCTCGTCCTCGCCGCCACCCGCGGCGACGGCACCACCGGCGAGGACGTCACCGCCAATGCCCGCACGATAAAGGACATTCCGAAGCGCCTGCCCGCGGGCGCGCCGGAGGTCTTCGAGATCCGGGGCGAGGTCTACATGTCGAAGGCCGACTTCGCCGCCTTGAACGCGCGCCTGCTCGCCGAGGCGGACGAGCCCGAAAAGGCCCGCCAGTTCGCCAATCCGCGCAACGCCGCCGCCGGCTCGCTCCGCCAGAAGGACGCCGCCGTCACCGCGTCGCGTCCGCTGCGTTTCTACGCCCATGGCTGGGGCGAGGTCGCCGCGCTGCCGGCCGACACCCAGCTCGGCGTGATGCGGGCGATCGAGTCCTGGGGCGTGCCGATCTCGCACGATATCGCCTGCTTCGGCGAGCTCGCCGGGCTGATGGCGCATTACAAGATGATCGAGGCCAAGCGGGCCGACCTGCCGTTCGACATCGACGGGGTCGTCTACAAGGTCGACCGGCTCGACTGGCAGCGCCGGCTCGGCCAGGTCGCGCGGGCGCCGCGCTGGGCACTGGCGCACAAATTCCCGGCGGAGAAGGCCGAGACCCTGCTCGAGGCGATCGATATCCAAGTCGGCCGCACCGGCAAATTGACCCCGGTGGCGCGGCTGAAACCGGTCAGCGTCGGCGGCGTCACCGTCACCAACGCGACCCTGCACAATGCCGACGAGATCGCGCGATTGGGCGTCCGCGTCGGCGACCGCGTCCGCATCCAGCGCGCCGGCGACGTCATCCCGCAGGTGCTGGAGAACCTCACCCCGGACGAGGACCGTCCCGCCTACGTCTTCCCGGACCATTGCCCCGAATGCGGCTCGGAGGCGGTGCGCGAGGAGGGCGAGGTCGACGTCCGCTGCACCGGCGGCCTGATCTGCCCGGCCCAGCGGGTCGAGCGCCTGCGCCATTTCGTCAGTCGCCACGCGCTCGACATCGAGGGGCTCGGCATCACCCATATCGAGAGCTTCTTCCGCGACGGCCTGCTGCAATCGCCAGCCCACATCTTCACGCTCAGAAAAGAGGATCTGCTCGCCCGTGAGCGCTGGGCGGAGATCTCGGCGCAGAACCTCATCGACGCGATCGACGCCAAGCGCCAGCCGCCGCTCGACCGCTTCCTCTACGCGCTCGGCATCCGCCATGTCGGCGAGGTCACCGCCCGCGACCTCGCGCGGCGCTACCGGAGCTGGGCCGGCTTCGAGGCGATGATCGGCGACGCGCTGGCCTTGCGCGGATCGCTGAGGCCGGAGGAGGGGGAGGAGGAGCGCAAGTTTCTCGCCCGCCGCAACAAGGCGGTGGTCGAGGCGGTCGGCACCCAGAATATCGGCCCCGAGGTCGCCAACGCCTTGCTCGATTTCTTCGAGGAGGCGCACAATCGCGAGGCGCTCGCCGCGATCTTCGCGGCCGGCGTCGCGGTTGCGGACGTGGTCCACGAGGTCCGCGAATCGCCGGTGACCGGCAAGACCATCGTCTTCACCGGCAGCCTGGAAGCGGTCTCGCGCGACGAGGCGAAGGCGCAGGCGGAGAAGCTCGGCGCCAAGGCGGCCGGCTCGGTCTCGGCCAAGACCGACCTCGTCGTCGCCGGGCCGGGCGCCGGCTCGAAGCTCGCCAAGGCGGCCGAGCTCGGCATCGAGGTGATCGACGAGGCCGCCTGGCTGGAGATCGTGCGCGCCGCGGGCGGCTGATTTCGGATCGCATTCCTGCTATGGTGCGTTTCGCAAGAAGGAGATGTGCCATGCGTCTATTGGCTGCGATCACCCTCGCCTTGCTGCCGCTGACCGCGGCCGCCGCGACCCCGGTTCCTTCCCCCGCCCGCACCAACGCTCCGCCCGCGCCCGCCCGGCAGGCGAACGCGGTGACGGCCAAGTGCGACCGGTTCGGGCGGATGCAGGAGGCTTCGGTGCTGCACGATCCGAGCCCGCGAGCGCAACGGCTGGGCGACCTGCCGCCGGGCGACCTGCACCTCACCGTCGAGCGGGAGGTGAACGGCTGCCATCAGCCGGTGGTGGTGCGGGAGAATATCGGCGGGCCGGCGTTCGGCGGGCGGTAGGTTCCGCGCCAAGAGCGAAACAAGCTCCGTTCGCCCTGAGCCTGTCGAAGGGCTTTTCTTCTTCCTTGTGGAAGAGAAGAAGAGGGCTTCGACAAGCTCAGCCCGAACGGTGAGAGATCCTGTTTAGCGCCACCCCGTGCTGCGGCGCTTGCGCATCACCAAAGTGGGCCAATCGCCGCGGTCGATGCGTCCCGCCGCCATCATGCCCTGGCGGCGGTAGGCGGTCGTCACCGCTTCGGCCTGGCGGTCGAGCAGGCCGGCCAGGATCAGGCGGCCGCCGGGTGCGAGCGCCCCTACCAGAGCCGGCGCGAGCTCGATCAGCGGGCCGGCGAGGATATTGGCGATGAGCAGGTCGTAGGGCGCGCGGGCTTGGAGCCGGGGATGATCCAGGCCGGCGGCGATAGCGAGCTCGAGCTGGCCGCGGGCGCGGCCGAGCGGGACATGATTCGCCGCCGCATTCTCCGCCGCGACCTCGATCGCGACCGGATCGATGTCCGACGCGATCGCCTTTGCCGCCGGCCAGAGCCGAAGCGCCGCGAAGGCGAGCAGGCCGGTGCCGGTGCCGATGTCGGCGAGATTGGCAAAGCGGGCGCCGGCGCTCCGCAGCCGGTCGAGCGCGATCAGGCAGCCGGTCGTGGTCTCGTGCTGGCCGGTGCCGAAGGCGCGGCCGGCGTCGATCTCGAACGCCACCGCGCCCGGCGGGACCGCGTCGCGATGGGCCGGCGTGTGGACGAAGAAGCGGCCGGCATGGATCGGCTCCAGCCCGGCTTGGCTCAGGGTCACCCAATCCTCGTCGCCGAGCCGCTCCACCTTCGGGACGGCGCCGGCGGCGCTCGGGACCAGCGAGATCAGCAGAGCCAGGTCCGCTTCCCCGGGCTCCTCCTCGAAATAAGCGTCCATCCGCCAGGCCTCGCCGTCCGCCTCGCTGGTCATCAGCACCGGCGGCGAATCGAGCGCGGCGAGCTGGGGGACGTCCTCGGTCAGCGCCACCGCCTCGGCGCGGGTGCAGGGGAGCGTGACCTTCCAGGCGGCGGCGCCGTCGGCGCCGTCAGCGGACAAAGCTGGCGCCATTGACGTCGATCGCGGCGCCGGTCGCCGAAGGCGGCGCGTCGACCGCGAGCCAGCGCACCGTCTCGCCGACCTCCTCGACCGTGGCCGGGCGGCCGATCGGCAGGTCGCCAAGCACGGCGATGCCACCGCGGCTTTCCAGATATTCCTCGACCATGCCGGTGACGGTGAAGCCTGGAAGGACGCTGAACGCGTAGATGCCCTCGCCGGCATAAGCGCGCGCGATCGACTTGGTCATCGCGACCATGCCGCCCTTCGAGGCGGCATAATGCCAATGGTCCGGGCTGTCGCCGCGATAGGCGGCGCGGCTGGCGACGTTGACGATCCGCCCGCCACCGCCGCGCGCGCGGAAGTGGAGCACGGCGAGCCGGCAGAGCTCCGCCGCGGCGACCAGGTTCACCTGCTGGGTCCGCTGCCAGCGGGCCGTCCAGTCGCCGGCGTCGAGCGGCGCCGCCTCGAAGATACCGGCATTGTTGACCAGCACGTGGATCCTGCCGCCGAGCCGCTCCAGCGCCGTGTTCCAGAGCCCCTCGGCGGCGCCGGGCTCCGAGAGATCGGCGGCGATGCGGCCGTCGCCGCCGGCGGTGGAATGGCCGACGACCTCGTGCGCGCCGAGCGCCTGGAGGATGGCGGCGCCGATGCCGCGGCTGCTGCCGGTGACGAGGATGTGGAGCGGTTCAGGCATGGCGCGGGGATTAGGCGGAGAGGCGGAGGAGGGGAAGCCTAACCGTCATGCTGAACTTGATTCAGCATCCATGAACTCAGCCTGCGAGGACCGGCTGCTCCGTGTTCATGGGTCCTGACTTTCGTCAGGATGACGCAGCGAACCTGCGAGCGTGGTAGCTACGCCGCGAAATTCTGGACGAACTTGCCGGCGCTGGCCTTGAAGTTGGTCATCTGCGCGTCGACCTCGCCGAAGCTCTTCTCGACCTCGTCGATCTCGCTCGCGACATTCTCGGTGTCGGCGCGGATCGCGGCGATCGTCGAGGACATGGAATCGGCGGCGAGCGCGGTCTCGTCGACGGCGGCGGTGATCATCGTCACCGTCTGCGCCTGCATCTCCATCGCCTTGCGGATGCGGTCGGCGCTGGTCTGCACCTCCTCGACCGTATGCTGGATCGAGTCGTTCGCCTCGAGCGTCTGCTTGGTCGCCGACTGGATCGCGCCGATCTTGGTGGCGATGTCGTCGGTGGCGCGGGCGGTCTGGCTGGCGAGGCTCTTGACCTCCTGCGCGACCACGGCGAAGCCGCGGCCGGCATCGCCGGCGCGGGCGGCCTCGATGGTCGCGTTCAGCGCGAGCAGGTTGGACTGGCCGGCAATCTCGCGGATCAGGCCGAGGATCGATTCGATCGCTTCGACATGGGCGCTGAGCGCCTGGCTGACCTTGACCGCCTTCGATGCCTGGTCGCCGGCGCGGGTGGCGACGCCGGCGGCGACCTCCACCTCGTTGCGGGCTTCCTCGATCGCCATGATCAGGCCGGCGGCGGTCTGCGCGGCCTCGCGCATCGCGACCGCGGACTGCTCCGCGGCGGCGGCGACCTCGCTGGTCTTGCCGAGCATGCCGCGCGCCGCTTGGCTGGCGTCGGCCGCCTGGGCGCGGACGCGCTGGCTGCCGCCAGCGGTGCGGTCGACGATCGACATGATCTCCTGGTTGAAGGCAGCGCCCTCGCGGGTGCGGCGCTCATTGTCCTCGCGGCGGCGGAGCGCGCCGATATGGGCGGCGAAAATCTCGGTCTGGGCGTGGGCGAGGATGGTCAGCGCCCGCGACAGGCGGACGAAGCGCGCCCGGTCTTCGGCCCAGGCGGCGGCGACCGCATCGTGCACCCAGCGGGTCTCGGCGGAAAGCGCGGCGAAAATGGCGAGCCGGGGCGCGCCGAGCGCGACCGCCTCGGCCATGCAGTCGCGGACCTCGTCGACCCAGGCCTGGGCGCGGATGTCGGCATATTTGCGGGCGATCGCCGCGCGCACCCGCGCGTCGAGCGCGGCGAGGCCGGCCTTGTCGCTCACGGCAGCGGAGATCGGCGCGCGGATCGCCGCGAACAGGTCATCCTCGTCCGGCGCGACGGCGCTCCAGATCTCGCGGCAATCGTCGGCAAGCCCGGCATTGATCCCGAACAGCTCCAGGCGGTCGCTCAGCACCACCTCGCTCTGCGTCGCCGTCATTTCCTGTACGTCCTCATTGAAGCTTTCGAAGGCCGGTCTAGGGCGATTTGGTTAACATGGTGTTAGGCGAGGGGTGGGGAAGACGAGGGGAAATTGAGGCAAACTGGAAGCGCCGCGCACTCCTTCTCCCGCTCGCGGGAGAAGGTTGGGATGAGGGTCTTGTTCTTGTTTGCGGCTGTGTCCGCGGCGCGGCCGTTGGAAGGAAACAAGAAGAAGACCCTCACCCTGCCCTCTCCCGCGAGCGGGAGAGGGGAAAAAGGGGATCGCCGCCACCGCTTGCAACGCCCGGCGCAGGGCCTAAAAGCACCGCAGAACAGGACAGGCGCCGCGCCGCGGGGCCGTTTGGCAATCGAGGGGCCCAGAACGTCATGAGCCGCAATCCGGAGCGCCCGCTCTCGCCCCACCTCACCATCTGGAAATGGGGGCCGCACATGCTGGTTTCGATCCTTCACCGCATCACCGGCGCCGGCCTGGCCGTCGTCGGCGGCGCCCTCTTCGTCTGGTGGCTGGTCGCGGCCGCGGGCGGGGCGGAGGCCTATGCGACCTTCGCCGGCTGGGCGACCTGGAAATGGTCGCTGATCGTCTGGATCGGGCTGACCTGGGCCTTCTTCCAGCACACGCTTTCTGGCCTCCGCCATTTCGTCATGGACACCGGCGCCGGCTTCGAGCTTCACACCAACAAATTCTGGGCATTGATGACCCTGGTCTGGGCCGTCCTGCTGACCGCGGCCGTCTGGGCCTATATCCTCGTCTGGAGACTCGCCGCATGAGCACGCAAGCGCCCGCCATCCCGGCCGCCGCCCCCGCGCACGACGCCGCCCATCATTGGGGGCTGGAGCGGATGCTCTCGGTCGGCACCCTGCTGCTGTTCGTCTGGTTCTTCGTCTCGCTCTGGCGGTTGCCCGGCCTCGACCTGCAGACCGTCTCCGAATGGCTGAAGCACCCGCTCGCCGCCGGGCCGATGCTGCTGCTGATCGTCACCGCCTTCCTGCACCTGAAGCACGGGCTCGTCGTCGTCGTCGAGGATTATGTGCACACGGTCGGCGGGCGCTTCGCCTGGGTTTTCGTGATCAACGCGCTGAGCCTTGCCGGCGGGACCCTGGCGCTGCTCGCGGTGCTGAAGCTCGCGGTCGCCGCTTCCGCCTAATTGGGCAGCCGGCCGGCGCCGTCACCTGCGTTGCGGGTCGCCCAGAGCAGCAGCCGGCAGAAGAGCGGCCAGCCGCCCCGCCTCGAGCTGGAGATATGGCACAGGACGGGTGCCGTCTCGCGCCGGCGCGGCGCGGCTGTTTTCCTGCGGGGAGTGCGGGCGCCGTTGAGCGCGCGGGGGGCGGGGGTGGCCATGCCTTCATGACGCCGCGGAGGCGAGAGACCCGCATCGATTTCGCCCCTCCCCTGAAGGGGAGGGGCTTATCCGTTAAAACGATGCGTCGAAGCCCAGCCTGATCGTGCGCGGGCGGAGCGGCGTCGTCTGCAGGCCTGCGGCGACGCTGAAGGGGTTGCCGAAGGCGAAGCGGTTGCCGCGGGCGTCGGTGACATTGTCGACGTCGAGCGAGACGCCGAAGCGGCCGAAATCGAGCCGGCCGCCGATCTGGCCCTCGGCGAAACCGCCTTGGTCGAGGTCGAGCGGGGGGCCGATGCCGAGCCGGGAATGGCCGACATAGCGGATCGCGGCATCGGCGGCGAAGCCGATATGCGGCGTCAGCCGCGTCCGCAGATGCGCCGCGGCGCGCGCGCCGGCGCCGGGGATGTTCGGCAGGTCGCGGTCCCGTGCGACGGCGTAGCCCGGATTGGGGCGCGACAGCGCGCTCTCGTTCAGGAAGGCGGCGGCGTCGACGCTGAGCCAATGCGAGGGTCGCCAGGTCGCCTCCGCCTCGATGCCGTAGATTTGGCCGTCGCCGAGATTGGTCGTGAAAGGCAGGCCGCGCGCGTCGATCAGGTCCGCCTGCATGTCCCGCCAGCGCGCGGCCGAAAAAGCCGCGTCGAGCTGAAAGGGGCCGCCGCTGCGGCCGAGCCTGAGGCCGGCCTCGAAGGCGGTCAGATGGTCCGATTCGAAGCGCTGCGTGACGCGGCCCGTGCCGGTGCCGGCGACGGCGAGCCCGCCGGCGCGATAACCCTGCTGCAGGCGCCCATAGACCAGCACGCCGTCGCGCGGCTGCCAGCTCAGGGTCGCGCTCGGCGACGGGTGGAATTCCAGCCGGTCGGGCTCGTCGCGATCCCTGGGCGCATCGAGCGTGCGGGTCGCGATCCGCGACCAGGTGACGCGGCCGCCGAGCGTGGCAATGAGCCCGCGCCCGAGCACGATGCCGTATTGCCCGAACGCCGCCGCCTCGGTGACGGCGTTGCGCACGCCGGCGATCGGCAGCGGTCCGGAGGGCGGGCCGAGCATGCGCCGGCTGCGCTCGATGTCCTGGACGAGGCTCCAGCCGGCGATCCAGCCGGCGCCGCGCGCGTCGGGCTGGGACAGCCGCGTCTCGTTGGTAAGCAGAATGATGTCGACGTCCTCGACGAAGAGCTGCGGGCCGCTCGTCCCCGGAAAGCCGGTCGCGTCGAACCGGCTCTCCAGGCTGTGCCGCACGATGCCGGTCGCCGAGACCAGCTCGAGGTTCCGCCAGCGCTTGCGGACGGTGACCTCGCCGAACGCGTAGTCGTTGTCGAACGGCTGGGCGAGCGTGGCGCGGCGGCTGAGCGGCGGGAGGCCCCGCTCGGCATATTGGCCGTCGCGGGCGGCCAGGAACTGGGCGAGCCCGCCCGCCTCCAGCCGCCAGCCGTCGCCCGGCTCCCAGAGCAGGGTCGCGCGGCCGCCATAGGTGCGGGTGCGGTTCACGTCGCGCAGGCTGCGGCCGACATCGTCGATATAGCCGCCGTCGACCGAGGCGTAGCCGACCGCGCGCAGCGCCAGCCGCCCTGGCGCGAGCGGCAGGTTCAGCATCGCAGCGCCGTCGCCGCCGATCGCGCCGTGCCGGGTCGAGATCAGGCCGGCGGAGACATTGCCTTCCATCCGGGAGAGGTTGGGCGGATTGGGGACGAGCCGCAGGATGCCACCGAGCGCGCCGGAGCCGTAGAGCGTGCCCTGCGGCCCTTCGAGCACTTCCACCCGGGAAATGTCGTAGAGCTGGAGATCGGGATCGGGCGCGTCGAAGGTGAGCCGGACGTCGCCGAGATATTGGCCGACGATCGACTGGCTCGGGCCGTTGAAGCTGCTGTCGGCGACGCCGCGTATGTAGATCTTGTTGCGGCCCGGGCCGAGGCTGGTCGAGGCAAGCATCGGCAGCCGGTCGAGCACGGCGTCGCTGCCGTGCACGCCGAAGCGGCCGGCCCCGGCGCGGTCGAGCTCGAGCAGATGGACGGTGCCGGGGAAGCGGTCGCGCGACGTCCCCTCCTTGCTTGCGGTGACGATGATATCGGGCTGGGCGGTCTCGGGCGGCATCGGCCGGAGGGCGGGGATCGGCGCCGGCCGCGGCGGCGCCGGCGGTGGCGTGGCCGGCCGGGAAGCGCGGACGACGCGTACCGCGCCGGCGCTCAGGAACTCGGCACGGTAGCCGGTCCCGGCGAGCAGGCGCGACAGCGCCGCGCGGACCGACATCCGCCCCTGGAGCGGGCGCGAGCGGATCGTGTCGAGTCCGGAATCGGCCAGAGCGATCGTGATCTCCGCCTGCTCGGCAAGCGCGATCAGCGTGTCGCTGAGCCGGCCGGCCGGAAGGTTGAAGGAGATGTCCGCCGCGGCCGCCGGCGAGGCGGCGAGGCACAGGATCGGGAAGGCGAGAAGAAGCTCAGCGCGGCGCACGCGCCGGGGGACCGATCCACCAATGATCGCCGTCGCGCCGCGCTTCCATGCCGAGCGTCGCGGCGAAGCCCGCCAGCACCGCAGCGCTGTGTCCGGCGACCCGGACGGAGCCGGTAATGGGCATGCGCGCGACGGCGGGATCGATCGAGATTTCGGTGCCGAGGCTGCGGGCGAGGTCGCGCCCCACCCGCTCCAGCGGCTCGCCGCGATAGCTGAGCTGGCCGTGGCGCCAACCGGCGATCATCCCCGGATCGCGCCGCCCGATCGTCGGCTGCGCGCCGCGCTCGCGGACGTGCAGGGTCTGGCCGGCGGTCAGCGAGATGTCCGCCTCGCTCCGATGATATTGCACCGCGCCTTCGATCACTTCGACGGTCAGCCTTTCGCCTTCATGTACCATGTTGAAGGCGGTGCCGACATCCTGGATGCGATGCTCGCCGGCGCGGACCACGAACGGGCGGCCGCCGTCGTGATGGATGGTGAAGGTGGCCTCGCCGGCCGCGAGCTCGGCGAAGCGCGGGTCGTGCCGATCGAGGATCAGCCGGGTGCCCCCGTTCAAGGTCGCCATGCTGCCGTCGCCGAGCGGCACCGTCATCGTCTGGCCGGCCGCGGTCGCGACCTCGTAGCGCTCCGAGCCGAAGCCGAGCCAGGGCAGGGCGACGAAGGCGAGGACGAGGCAGGCGGCGATCGCGACCGCCGCGCGCAAAGTCCGCCCCCAGCGCCGCTGGGCCGGCGGCTCATGGTCCTGCCAATCGTCGTTCGCCGCCTCGGGCGGGAAATCTTCCGGGGTCAGCGCGGCGTCGGCGCGGGCGAGCCGGTCATAAGCGTCGGCATTGGCGGGATCGGCTTCCAGCCAGGCGACGAAAGACTCCCAGTCGGCCGCGCTGCCGTCGCGAAGCCGCAACTGCCACCCGATCGCATCGTCGAGGAGAGATTGGCGCGCCTGCTCCGTCATTGTCCCTCTGCCTCCCTAGGACGTTGCGGGCCTGCATTTTCCGCATCCAGACCGCGGCGGGCGGCGACCACCGCCTGATAGGCCTTCTGCAGATGCTTCTCGACCGCGCTGAGGCTGATGCCGAGCTCGTCGGCGATCCGGCGCTGCGGCACGTCGTCGAGCCGGTAGCGGCGAAACACCTGCTGGGTGCGCTCCGGGAGCGCGGCGAGCGCCGCCGAGACCAGGCCGAGCCGCTCGCGCGCGAGCAGGGCCTGCTCGGGCGAGGGCCGGTCGTCGGCCTCAAGCGATGCCCCGGCCTGCGCCGCCACCCAGGCCTGCTCGCGTCCGCGCCGCCGCCCCTCGGCCCGGATCCGGTCGAGCAGCAGATTCTCGGCCATCCGGTAGAGGTAGGCGCGCGGCTCCGCGACCGGGCCGGAGGCGATGGTCTCCAGCTTGACGACCAGGTCCTGCAGCACGTCCTCCGCCTCCTCGGGCGGGACCTGGCGGGCGACGAAATAGCGCAGCAAGGCGGCGCGGTGCTCCAGCAACGCCGCGCGCAGCAATCCGCCGGAAGGATGTCCGTTGGTGCGGTCCATGGTCGACGGAAGGCCTAACATCGGGCCGTGACGCGGGCAATCGGAGCGGGGCGAACTCGCGCGAACCCCTCTCCCTGCAGGGGAGAGGGAGGGGCCCGCTCGCGAAGCGAGTGGGAGGGTGAGGGCATGCCGTGAATCCCGACCGCCGCCGCTGCCCTCACCCTGCCGGCCTGCGGCCGGGTGTTCCTCTCCCCGAAGCGGGAGAGGGAAGAGGTGCCGCACTAATCGATTTTCCCGTTCTCACTGACAAAGTTAAATCGCTTTCGCCGATCATGGGGCGCGTCTAGGGCCGGATCAAACACACCGGCCACAGGAGAGAGTCATGGATGCGAGAACCGGCGACCCGCTGAACGATCCCGCGAAAGAGCCCGCTGCCTTGCGGTCGCTGCTCGGCCGCACCAATCGCGACTGGTGGCCGAACCAGCTCTCGCTCGACATCCTCCACCAGAACGGGGAGGCGACGCCAAACCCCTATGGCGATGATTTCGACTATGTCGAAGCGTTCAAGTCGCTCGATTACGAGGCGGTGAAGCGCGACCTCACTGCCCTGATGACCGACAGCCAGCCCTGGTGGCCGGCCGATTACGGCCATTACGGCCCCTTCTTCATCCGCATGGCCTGGCACAGCGCCGGCACCTACCGCACCGGCGACGGCCGCGGCGGCGCCTCTTCGGGCGGGCAGCGCTTCGCCCCGCTCAACTCCTGGCCGGACAATGCCAATCTGGACAAGGCGCGCCGGCTGCTCTGGCCGGTGAAGCAGAAATACGGCCGCAAATTGAGCTGGGCCGATCTGATGATCCTGGCCGGCAACGTCGCCATCGAATCGATGGGCGGGCCGACCTTCGGCTTCGGCGGCGGCCGCGCCGACGTCTGGGAGCCCGAGAAGGACATCTATTGGGGCACGGAGGAGTTCTGGGTCGGCCACGAGAAGAACGAGACGCGCATCCAGCCCGAGAAGGAGATGGCGCTGGAGGAGCCGCTCGCCGCGGTCCAGATGGGCCTGATCTACGTCAACCCGACCGGTCCCGGCGGCAATTCCGACCCGCTCGCCTCGGCCCATGACATCCGCGAGACCTTCGCCCGGATGGCGATGAATGACGAGGAGACGGTCGCGCTGACCGCCGGCGGCCATACGTTCGGCAAGTGCCACGGCGCCGGCGATGCGGCCAAGGTGGGCGCCGAGCCGGAGGGCGCGGACATCGCCCAGCAGGGCCTCGGCTGGCAGAGCGGCCATGAGAGCGGGATCGGCGATCACACGATCACCTCCGGCCTCGAAGGCGCCTGGACGCCGACGCCGAACCGCTGGACCCACAATTATTTCCGGATGCTGCTCGACTATGAGTACGAGCTGGTGAAGAGCCCGGCCGGCGCGCCGCAATGGCAGCCGGTGAACCAGAAGCCGGAGGATATGGCGCCGGGCGCGCACAGCCCCGACAAGCGCCTGCCGACGATGATGACCACCGCCGACATGGCGTTCAAGATGGACCCCGAATATCGCAAGATCTCGGAGCGCTTCTATCGCGATCCGGCCGCGTTCGCCGACGCCTTCGCCCGCGCCTGGTTCAAGCTCACCCATCGCGACATGGGTCCGAAGGCCCGCTATCTCGGCCCGGAAGTGCCGGACGAGGACCTGATCTGGCAGGATCCGGTTCCGCCCGGCAACAAGCTCAGCGGCGGCGAGGTCGCCGACCTCGAGCGCCGGATCGCGGATTCGGGCCTCAGCGTCGCCCAGCTGGTGAAGACCGCCTGGGCCTCCGCCGCCACCTATCGCGGCTCGGACCATCGCGGCGGCGCCAACGGCGCGCGCATCCGCCTCGCGCCGCAGAAGGATTGGGAGGTCAACGAACCGGCGGAGCTGGCCAAGGTGCTCCAGGTCTATGAGGGCATCCGCTCCGATTCCGGCGGCAAGGTCAGCCTTGCCGACCTGATCGTGCTCGGCGGCAATGTCGGCGTCGAGCAGGCGGCGAAGGCGGCCGGCCACGACGTGAAATTGCCCTTCGCCTCCGGCCGCGGCGACGCGACCGAAGCGCAGACCGACGCGCACAGCTTCGCGCCGCTCGAGCCGCGGGCAGACGGCTTCCGCAACTATCTCCAGGTCCGCTTCAGCGTGCCGACCGAGGAGCTGCTGGTCGACCGGGCGCAATTGCTCGGCCTCAGCGCGCCGGAGATGACGGTGCTGGTCGGCGGCCTGCGCGTGCTCGGCGCCAATCATGGCGGCTCGAAGCACGGCGTTTTCACCGACCGGCCGGGGCAGCTCACCAACGACTTCTTCGTCAACCTGCTCGACATGGGCACGGCGTGGAAGGAAGTGGACGACCATGCCGACGAGGTCTTCGTCGGCACCTGCCGCAGGACCGACCAGGAGAAATGGACCGCCACCCGCACCGACCTGGTGTTCGGCTCCAACTCCCAGCTGCGGGCGCTGTCGGAGGTCTATGCGGCCGAGGACGCGAAGGAGACGTTCGTCGCGGACTTCGTCGCCGCCTGGACCAAGGTGATGAACGCCGACCGCTTCGACCTAGCCTGAGCACGTTTTCCTCCCTGTCGCCAAAGGCGATGGGGAGGGGGCCATCCGAAGAATGGTGGAGGGGCTCGCAGCGCAGGATTGCCCCTCCACCGCACTTCGTGCGGTGCTCCTCCCCATCCGCCACGCGGACAGCGAGGATTAGTCGGCAAGCCCCTTGCTCCACGTTTCCCTAGGCCTCGCCGCACCCTATTGAGGTGCGCGAACCGCCGCGAACTTGCGGTGCGTGGGGAGGCAGCATCTTGCTGACGGAGCGCGACGTCGACCGGATCGTCTTCGGCTGCGGCAATTTCGGCGGCATCGGCTCCGCGCCCCATTTGCGCAGCGCCGGCGACAGCGAGGAGCTGGCCCTGCAACTGCTCGATCAGGCGCGGCGTCTCGGGCTTCGGCGCTTCGACACCGCGAACAGCTATGGCGGCGGCGCAAGCGAGCAGCTGCTCGGCAAGTGGCTTCGCGCCCAGGGCCCAGCCTTCCGCCGCGGCGCCCAGGTCGCGACCAAGGTCGGCAATCCGCATGCCTGCCCGCCCGGGGAAAGGCCGCTCAGCCGGGGCCAGGTGGCCCTGCATCTCGACAGGTCGCTGCGCCGCCTGGGGGTGGAACGGATCGACCTTTATTATATCCACGAATTCGATCGCGCGACGCCGCTCGAAGAGACCCTCGAGGCGATGACCCGCGCGGTCGAAGCCGGCAAGATCGCCCGCTTCGGAATCTCCAACGCCTCCCTGTCCGACGTGGGCGCGGTGCGGACCTTGGCCGGGGCTCGGCTCGCCGCCTGCTTCGAATATGTCCAGAACGAATATAATCTGCTCGCCGCCGCGGATGCGGAGGCGCTGATTCCCTACTGTGCCGGGCACGGGCTGCGTTACACGGCCTTCAGCCCGCTCGCCGGCGGCATGCTCACCGGCAAATACCGCTCCGGCGCAGCGCCCCCGCCGGCCAGCCGCCTGGCCCGGGCGCCCGAGGCCTGCGCCGCCTATCTGGGCGAGGAGAGCCGGGGCGCGATCGAAGGCCTGCGGCGCACGGCCGAGGCGCGGGGCCAGACCATGGCCGGCGCCGCCCTGCGCTTCGTGCTCGACACGCCCGGCGTGGACGGCCTGATCATCGCGCCCCGGCGGATCGAGCATTTCGCGAGCTACGGCCTGGAGCCGCGCTGACCTTTCGATCCGCCGCTCGGAGCGCGCTAACCTGGATCAACGAAGTCCCCGGAAAAGCTTAGGAAAATGGCAACCATCGCACCATAGACCCGCGCCATGCGCTTGCACGGGCAGGATCGCGTCGCTCTCGTCGTCGACGACGAGCCGTTCGCGCGATTGTCGGCGGTCCAGGTCCTCGTCGACCAGGCCTATCTGGTCCTCGAGGCCGCGGATGCGGATGAAGCGCTGGTGCTGCTCGACCAGAACGACGACGTCTCGCTCGTCGTCACCGACATTTCCATGCCGGGGCCGATGGATGGGCTCACCATGGCCCGGCATCTCAGGCAGCGGGATTCCAGCCTGGCGCTGGTGGTCGCGACGGGCCGCTCCTTCGCGGAGGCAAGCGACCTTCCGCAGGCTGTTCAGTATATCGAAAAGCCCTATGCCGCGCATGCGCTGCTGCACTGCGTGCGCGCCGCCGAGGAGGCGGTGGCGCCGAAGCCGGAGCTGGGGTGACGAGGTTCGGTCGCGGCAGCTGAGCTCTGCACCCGCCGCCGATGCGGGGTCGTGGATCCGCACCGGTGTTTCCGCTCCTATCGCGGAGCGGGAATGTCGGCTGAAATGCGCGTGCTCCGGCCGCCGCGGGTGACGACGAACACATGCTGTCCCCCGGCGGCAAGCACGGCGCGGACGTCCTCGACGCTGACGGGGCGTCCGTCCACGCCGGCGATCACATCTCCCGGCTGGAAACCCTGCGCCGCCGCCGGCGAGCTCACGGCCACGGCCGATACGGTGACCGCGGAAAGGTCGTCCGACGCCAGGATGACGAGGCCGTAGGGAGGCCGCTGGCGGAACGGGTCGTTGGTGGTCGCGGTGGGCTCGAGGATCAGGGTGCGGCGCCCGTAATCGATGAACACATGATAGCGCGTGTAGATGCCTTCGCCGACCGTGCCGGCGAAGGCGGGGCTCGCATAGGCGCCGCTGGTATTTGCCGAGAAGCTGACCGGGACGTTGCGCTGCACCGCCGGGCCGAGATGCCATTCGTCGAGCCGGCCGCGGCGGTTGTTCTGGGTGTACATCTGCTGCGGGCCCGGCGTCCGCGTCACGTTGCGGTCGGTGCCGGCGAGGTTGAGCAGGTCGTTCGCCTCGACGAAGGGGCGGGTCAGGATCATCGTATCCGCGGCGCCGAAATCGATCGCGAAATGCACCGGGATATGCGGCCTGGTCGGCACCGCGATCACGCCCTCGGCATAAGGGATGCCGTCCTCGATCGTGATCGGGATCGGCGGGACGCCGCCCCGATAGGCGAAGTTTTCCGGCCGATTCAGCCGCATCACCTTGGTCCCATAGTCGATCTCGAGCACGAAGCGGCCGATGAAATCATAGCCCAATATGCCGCCGAGCCTGATTCCGAAAATATGTTCGAGGCCGGAGAGATCGACGACCCGCGCATGCTGGCGCGAGAGCGTGGCGCCGCCGATCGCAAGGTCGACGTCGCGGGCATAGGCGCTGGCCTGCACGCCGCCGCCGCCGCCGAGCTGGGTGGCGCCGTAGGCGGCGATGCCGAGCTCCGCCAGGCGCGCCGTATTGACCAGCTCGTCGCCGGCGCCCGTGTCGAAGAGGAAGCCGATCGGCGGCCGGCCGTTCACCGAGACCGGGAGGATGATGTGGTTGGCGGCCATCGTGAACGGCACGTCGACGCTGTCGGACCCCATGCGGGTGTCTGAGGGACCGGGCGTCAGCGGCGCGAAGTCGGCGGCCCGGGTCCGCGCATAGACGGGCGCGGCGGCGAGGGTCAGCGTGTCGGTGCCGCGATCGGCGGTGACCGCGATCCGGCGCGGCGTCAGGCCGCCGGGGCCCGGCTGCCAATCCGCATAGGAAGTCGTGACGGCGTCGTCATCCTCGCCCGTCGTGACCGATCTGAGCGGCAGGCCGCTCGCGCGGTCCAGATACCAGGTGACGCGCCCCGCGCCGGGTGCGGTGTAGGCGAGCGTCCAGGCGCGGTGATCCGGGCTCTCGCCGACGGTCGCCCGCGCCATCGCGTCGGGCGGGCCGAAGGCCAGGATCCGCGCGGTCGCGGCCGCGGTGCGCAGGCGCATCGCTTCCGCGCCTTCGAGCCGGCGCACATAATTGTTCCAGTCGCGGCGCGTGGCGCCGTGCGCGGTGAGCAGGCGCGCGCCGTCATCCTGGCCGCGGTCGGTCGCCTCCCGGTAAAGGCCCGACGGCGTCACCCATGTATCGAACGTGCCCGTCAGCCCCTCCTGGGCCAGGCTGTAATGAAGGTGCGCAGTCCGGGCTTCTGCGCGGGCTTCCTGATGGGTGGCGTGTCGCCATGAGGCGACGATCGCCGGGGTGGAGGGGAGGGGCGCGGCCTGCGCCAGTGCCGGCACGGACAAGGCGCCGAAAAGGGCAGCGCGCAAGATGGTCTTGGTCACGAAATGAGTCTCCTGCGACCGGGCCGACGTGCCGCGCCTCATTGCGGCGCAGGCTCGTTTTCCGGATGATCGATGCCGACCGAACGCAGCCGCTCGATCAGGCCGTCGTCGCGGCTGCCGAGATGATAAGCCGCCATCCAGTAGCTCTTTGCGTGCTCGGCATCGCCGCGATCGTGCGCGAGGTCGCCAAGGACGATGAGCGCCAGCTGGTTGGGCTCGATCTCGAACGAGCGTCGGGCGTCCGCGAAGGCGCCCGCGGGATCGTGGAGATTGTATTTCGCCGACGCACGGCCGGCGAGGCCGGTCCAGCTTTCCCGAATGGCGAGCGCGCGGTCGAACTCGCGCGAGGCGGCCCAGCTATGGTGTGCGCTAAGATAGGCGAAGCCGAGATTGACGTGCCGGTCCGGATCGCCCGGATCGAGCGCGGCGGCGAGCGCGCGGTCGCCGGTCGCGGCCTCGCTGTCCTCGGCGGCGAGCCAGGCCAGCGAGCGGAAGGTGAGGAAGTCCGCGCGCCGGGCCGGCCTCGTCTCCGCAAGGAAGGCGGCGGTGCAGTCGCCGATGAAGCCGGGCCGGCGCACGTCGTCGGCATTGTCCGGCCAGACGCAGATGGAGGTGGGATCTACTGCGCCGGAACGGGTCCGCAAGAGCCCCAATAGCCTGCGCCAGCGCTCGATGCGCTGCCTTTGCGCGTCGTCGCGCGCGTGCGGCGCGGCCGCATCCAGATCGGCGGCCGCTTGATCGAAGCGGCCGAGCCACAGCGCATCGATCGCGCGGCCGATCCGCGCATCCGCATCGTCGGGCTGCCTCCGGGCGAGCCAATCGCGATCGGCATAGGCGCCTTCGAGATTGCCCTGATAGTGACGCGCCATGCCGCGCTCCACATAAGCCTGAACTCTGTCGGGCGCGAGCGCGAGCGCCCGATCGGCGGCCTGCTCTGCCGGTGCATAATTGCCGAGGGCGTTTTCCGTGTAGCTCAGCTCTCCCCAGGCGGGGGCGTGGCCGGGATCGAGCCTCGTCGCCTCCTGCAGCGCCCGCTCGGCGTCGAAATAGCCCTCATGCTCGTTATGGGCATAGGCGCTGCGGTACAGCAATTCGGCCTTCAGCCGAGGATCGGTCGCAGCAGCGATGGCGGCGTCGCAGGCGCTGTGCCAGGCTTGGTCGTGCGTGACGGACGCGCCGATCGGACAGGCCGTCGTTTCGATTGGAGTAGAGACCGCCAGCATGAACATGGCCCAGAACGGCAATTCGAGCACCCCCCTCGCCAGTCGCAACGCCGATCCAGGTCTAGCGCGGCGCGGCCGCAGGCGGAAGCGCGCCCGGCGCCTACGCTTTTGAAATCTCTGGCCTCCGAGTCCCCGCTGGCGTAGCGTCGCGCGCTTCGCCGGCAAAAGTCCGGAAAATCGGGGGTGGAGAGGATTACGAACATGCAGCCTTCTTCGGAGGCCAAGAGCGGGCATATCAGGCTGACCTCGCATCCGGGCTCGCGCGGCCCGGCGCGCTTCCCTTTGCTCTGGGGCGCCGCGACCGCCGCGGAGCGCGGCCCCGTCATCGCCACGGTCAATGCCCGCGGCGACCGCAATGCGATCGGCGCCCATGGCGGCTCCTATTCGGTCTACCGCGCGCTTGCCATCTCGGCCGGCGCGATGGACCCGCAGGCGCGGCCGGACCTGCAGGACACCGCGCCGACCGTCGAGATCGGCCCGCATCCCCAATGGGGCGAGCCCGGCAAGATCGTCTCGCTCGATCCCTGGGGGCACCGGGTCGCGATCGACTTCGCCGATCTGATCGCCGAGGGAATCGACATCCGTCCGACGATCGCGATCACCAAGGCGCGGCTGACGCTGCACGAGATCCAGCATGCGATCGTCGCCGGCCGGATGGCCGTGGACGGCCACATCGTCCACGAGGCGGGCGACATCTCGGTCACCAAGATCGCGGTCGATCCGGTCTGGTGGCTGCCCGGCGTCGCGGAACGCTTCGGGGTGCAGGAGGGGGCGCTGCGCCGCTGCCTGTTCGAGCAGACCGGCGGCATGTATCCCGAGCTGGTCACAAGGCCGGACCTTTCCGTCTTCCTGCCGCCGATCGGGGGGATGACGCTCTACATCTTCGGCGATCCGGCCGCGCTTGGCGACGGCAAGACGCCGCTGACCTGCCGCGTCCATGACGAGTGCAACGGCTCCGACGTGTTCGGCTCCGACATCTGCACCTGCCGGCCCTATCTCACCCACGGCATCGAGGAGGCGACGCGCCAGGCCCAGGCGGGCGGCGTCGGCCTGATCGTCTACAACCGCAAGGAGGGGCGCGCGCTCGGCGAGGTCACCAAGTTCCTCGTCTACAATGCCCGCAAGCGCCAGCCCGGCGGCGACCAGGCGGCGACCTATTTCGAGCGGACCGAATGCGTCGCGGGCGTGCAGGACGCGCGCTTCCAGCAATTGATGCCGGACGTGATCCACTGGCTCGGAATTAGGCGGATCGACCGCTTCGTCTCCATGTCCAACATGAAGTACGACGCGCTCGTCGGCAGCGGCGTCGAGATCGGCGAGCGCGTCCCGATCCCCGCCGACCTGATCCCGCCCGACGCCAGCGTCGAGATGGAGGCGAAGAAGGCCGCCGGCTATTACACGCCTGAGGGCGCGCCGAGCGAGGAGCAGCTCAAGGGCGTTGTCGGACGGGATCTGGGGAAGTTCTGAGGGTGAGGGTGCAAAAGATCCTCCCCGGGACGGGGAGGGGGACCGCGACGCGAAGCGGCGTGGTGGAGGGGGCCCTGCGGAAGAGCTTCTCCCTCGTTCACCCGCCGCGTGCCAAATGGCGGGCCCCCTCCACCATGCTGCGCATGGTCCCCCTCCCCGTCCCGGGGAGGATCTGGTGAGCCAGGCCCTCCAATCCCTCCTCAACGCCGCCGCCGTGCGCGAACGGGCGCATGAGCTTCTCGCCCTCGCTATCGCCGGCCAGGTGGACGGCTGGACCGTCGACCTCGACCGGCTCGACGCCGCCGCCGCGCTCACCGCCGAGGTGACCCGCCAGGCCTATCCCGATCTCGCCATCCCCTTCCACGCCCGCTGGCGCCATTTCGTCGGCGAACCCGCGCTGCCGGACCCGGCCGACCCGGCCGCACGCGCCCGCGCCGCCTTCGACCTCGCCATCGTCTCGGTGCTGCTCGACGCCGGCGCCGGGCCGGACTGGCGCTACCAGGATCGCGCGACCGGCCGCAGCTTCGCTCGCTCGGAAGGCCTCGGCGTCGCCAGCCAGCGCATGTTCGAGGCCGGCGCCTTCTCCGCCGATCCCGCCGCGCCTTTGCGCGTGGATGGGGAGATGCTCGCTGGCCTCCGCACGGAGGCGCTGGTCGAAGGCTTCCAGGCCGGCGAAACCAATCCGCTGGTCGGCCTCGACGGGCGCGCCGCCCTGGTGCGCCGGCTCGGCGACCGCATCCTCGCGCGCCCGGACCTGTTCGCCGCCGCCGATGCGCCGCGGCCGGGCGGGCTCTACGACGTGCTTGCGGCGCGCGCCGAAGGCGGCCGGCTCCCGGCCGCTGCGATCCTGGAGCTGCTGCTCGAAGCGCTCGGGCCGATCTGGGCGGACCGGCTGGTGATCGACGGGATTCCGCTCGGCGATTGCTGGCGCCATCCGGCGATCCGTCGGGACGATGCCAGCGACGGCTTGGTGCCCTTGCACAAATTGTCGCAATGGCTCGCTTATTCGCTGATCGAGCCGCTCCAGGATGCCGGCATCGAGGTGGTGGAGATCGACGGCCTCACCGGCCTCGCCGAATATCGCAATGGCGGCCTGTTCGTGGACATCGGCGTGCTCCGCCTCGCCGATCCCGAAGATGCGGCGCGCACGCACAACGTCTCCGATCCTTTGATCGTCGCCTGGCGGGCGATGACGGTGGCTTTGCTCGATCGGATGGCGCCGAAGGTCCGCGCCCTGCTCGGCGTCGGCGAGGCGGATTTCCCGCTCGCGCGCATGCTCGAAGGCGGCTCCTGGGCCGCCGGCCGCCGCATCGCCGCCGAGCGCCGCCCCGGCGGCGGACCGCCTTTCACCATCATCAGCGACGGGACGGTGTTTTGATGATCTCCCGCCGCCTCTCGCGTCATCCCGGCGAAGGCCGGGATCTCGTCGGGTGAAGGGCGCCGCGCCTTTTCCGCGCTGGGACCCCGGCCTTCGCCGGGGTGACGAGCTTCTCTCATTTCGAGGACCGCATTCATGGACGGACTGACCATCATCTCCCACCCGCTGGTGCAGCACAAGCTGACCCTGCTGCGCGACAAGAACAGCTCGATCCAGCTGTTCCGCTCGGTCGTGCGCGAGATCGCGACCCTGCTCTGCTACGAGGTGACGCGCGAGCTCCCCACCGAGCTGATCGACGTCGAGACCCCGATCGCCCACACCCGCTCCCCCTACATCACCGGCAAGAAATTGGTGATCGCGCCGATCCTGCGCGCCGGGCTGCAGATGGCGGAGGGGATGCTGGACCTGGTCCCGTCGGCCCGGCTCGCTCATGTCGGGCTCTACCGCGACCCGCTCTCGCTGGAGGCGGTCGAATATTATTTCAAGACGCCGGAGGATTGCCACGAGCGGCTGGTGATCGTTGTCGATCCGATGCTCGCCACCGGCCACACCGCGATCGCCGCGGTGGACCGGCTGAAGGAAGCGGGCGTCTGCGAGATGCGCTTCGTCTGCCTGCTCGCCGCCCGCCCCGGCGCCGAGGCCCTCCGCGCCGCCCATCCCGACGTCCCGATCTGGACCGCGGCAATGGACGACGAGCTGAACGACCACGGCTATATCATCCCGGGCCTGGGGGATGCGGGTGATCGGACCTACGGAACGCGGTGACAAAACCCCTCTCCCACTTGGGGAGAGGGAGGGGCCCGCTCGCGAAGCGAGTGGGAGGGTGAGGGAAGCGGCGGCATCGCCGAACCGCGCCCATCCGTCACCGCCGAAGCCCTCACCCTGCCGGCCTGCGGCCGGCTGTCCCTCTCCCCCAGCATGGGAGAGGGAACGGCGCTCAGCCCTGCGCCCGGCTCTTCTCGAACACCGCGAGCTGATCCGCGAACGCGCGCTGGTAGGCGGGCCGCGCCTCGCCGCGGACGATATAGGCGGTGAGGCTCGGATAGTCCGCCAATATCCCCGAGCTCTCCAGCCGGCGCAGCACCGTCACCATCATCAAATCGCCGGCGCTGAAGCCGCCCTCGAGCCAGTCGGCATCGCCGAGGCTGGCGGCGAGACGGTCGAGCCGGGCGCGGATATTGCCGTCCAGCAGGGGCAGGCGCGCCTCGTACCAGTTCTTCTCGCGCTCCAGCAGCCAGGCCATCGTGCGCTCGACGATCGGCGGCTCCACCGTGTTCAGCGCCGCAAACAGCCAGGCGATCGCCCGCGCCCGCGCGTCCGGATCGTCCGGCAGCAGGCCGGGATGGCGCTCGGCGATGTGGAGGACGATCGCACCCGATTCGAACAGGATCAGATCGCCTTCCTCATAGGCCGGGATCTGCCCGAACGGCTGCTCGGCGAGATAGGTGGGCCGCTTCATCTCCGCGAAGGAGACCAGGCGCACCTCATAGGGCTGGCCGACCTCCTCGAGCGCCCAGCGGACGCGGAAGTCCCGGGCCAAACCCTGGCCGCGGTCGGGCGAGCTTTCGAAAGCGGTGATGGTGATCGTCATGCCCGTTGCTCCGGCCCGAGAATCCGCGGTTCGCGCAGATAGTGGAAGTCGCCCTCACCCGACCAGGCCTGGCCGTCGGGAAAGCGCAATTCGATGCCGGCGAGATCCTGTTCGTCCGCGAGCAGCATGTTGACGCCCATCAGGCTGTTGCCGAACTTCGCCACCGCGGCCTCGGTCAAGGTGAAATGCGTCGTCCCGCCGCAGGTCGGGCAGAATTGGATGCGGGCGGCCGGCTCCGCCTTGTCCTGCCGGCTATAGCCCTGCGCCTTCCCCTCGACGCTGACCTCCGAGGGATGGAAATAGCCCCAATGCGCGCCCGACGCGCGGCAGAGCGAGCAATTGCAGGCGTGGACGAAGTCGGGCCGCTTCGAGAGCCGGACGCGGAGCTGGCCGCAATGGCAGGAGAGGTCGAGCATGCGTCGCCCTTATCCGCAAAGCGGCGCACCTGTCATGACGGCTCGGGAGGTCAGCGCCGCGTCGCGCGCCGCCTTCAGGCCGGCGCGGCCGCGCTTCCGCTCCGCCCCGCGTCGCTCCGCTTCAACCTGAGCCGCGCGCCGAGCACCACCAAAGGCGCCAGCGTGATCAGGAAGAAGAGATGGTACCAGACCGGCAGCAGCGGCCAGATCCTGATATGCTCGGGAAGGAAGAGGGCGAGCATGATGGCTCCGGCGATCCATGGCGCCAGCCGGCTCGACGGGGCGATCGCACCGATCACGGCGCCGGCGGCGAGCGAGGCGATCGCCGCGAGCGTGAGCCGCGCGAGCTTCATCGTGAGGGTGAAGGCCAGGGTGGCTTCGGCCGCGTGATAGCCTGTCAGGGCGAGGCGCAACCCGATATCCAGCACGGTCGCCACCAAAGCCCAGGCGACAAGCCCGCCGATCACTGCCAGGATCGTCCGTCCCATGACCCGTCTCCTCGCCTTGCCTGATTGCTCGAATCATATTAGTTTAATTAAACTATGAAAGCAAGACTGCTCGTGCTTGGAATGCTCCACCGGGGCGACCTTCATCCCTATGAGATGAAGCGGCGGCTCGGGGCGGCGATGGTCGATTGCTACCTGAACGTCGACGTCGGCACACTCTATTATGCGATCCGCCAGTTGGAGAAGGACGGCGCGATCGTTGCGGTCGCCGAGGAGCGCGTGGCGCGCGGCGGGATGCGGACGATCTACCGGATCACGGACAAGGGCCGCGCCGAATTCCAGGAAGGCTTCTACCGCCAGTTCGAGGAGGACGGGCCGGTCTCGCAGACTCTCTACGGGGCGCTGCTGTTCCTGCACTGCGTCGATCCCGCGAGGCTCGTCGAGGCGATCAAGGCGAAGATCGCGCGGCTGGAGGAGCTGATCGGGAAGCTGGGGCCGATCCGGGAGGAGATGGCGCCGGCGCTCGCGACGGGGGGCCAGCATTTGCTGCGGCATATCGAGATGCAGCGGCAACTGGATCGCGAGTGGCTTGAGGACCTCCTGGCCGAGATAGAAGCCGCGGGTGTTCGCGATGGTGTGCCGCT
>JAFAZM010000166.1 GCA_019239785.1 Sphingomonadaceae bacterium | reverse complement strand
TGCGCTGCAGGGCCTGCTCAGCACGATCGGCGGGGCCCTGATCGGCCTGCTGATCGGGCAGCTGTTCGATGGGACGACGGTGCCGCTGGTGACGGGCTTCGTGGTCTGCGGGACGCTCGGTTTCGCGATCGCGCGCTGGGCCAATGCCGGCCTCCCGGCGCATTCTGCGAACGAGCTCAGCGAGCCGGTGGAACCGCCTTTGGCGTGAGGCCCCCTCCCCTCTCCCGTTTTGGGGGAGGCCGGGTTGGGCTGCCCCGGCAGCCCAAGATCGCTCCGGGGGAGCGATCGGCCCGGCCTCGGACTGCCGGCCGCAGGCCGGCAGGGTGAGGGCTACGGTGCAGGCGCACAAAGCGCCTGAACCTCTGACCAGCTCACTGCCCTCACCCTCCCACTCGCTTCGCGAGCGGGTCCCTCCCTCTCCCCTGCAGGGAGAGGGGCTAGGAAATGAGGGGGAGGCTCCTCTGCCCTCCCCCTCATAAGCGGTCAGCTCAGATATCGTCCTCGGGATCGGGGCCCACCATCAAAGCGTCGGCGACCTGATCGGTGTGGCCGCGGATGGCGCGCTCGATCCTGGTCGCGACCTCGGGATTCTCGCGCAGATAGGATTTGGCGTTCTCGCGGCCCTGGCCGATCCGGATCGAATCGTAGCTGAACCAGGAGCCGGACTTCTCGACGATGCCGGCCTTGGCGCCGAGGTCGAGGATCTCGCCGAGCTTGGAGACGCCCTCACCGTACATGATGTCGAACTCGACCTGCTTGAACGGCGGCGCCAGCTTGTTCTTCACCACCTTTACCCGGGTGGTGTTGCCGATGATGTCGTCGCGGTCCTTGATCTGGCCGGTGCGGCGGATGTCGAGGCGGACCGAGGCGTAGAACTTCAGCGCATTGCCGCCGGTGGTCGTCTCCGGATTGCCGTACATGACGCCGATCTTCATCCGCAGCTGGTTGATGAAGATGACCAGGCACTTGGACTTGGAGATCGAGCCGGTCAGCTTGCGCAGCGACTGCGACATCAGGCGGGCCTGCAGGCCGACATGGCTGTCGCCCATCTCGCCCTCGATCTCGGCGCGCGGCACCAGGGCCGCGACCGAATCGACCACGAGGATGTCGACCGCGTTCGAGCGGACGAGCGTGTCGGTGATCTCCAGCGCCTGCTCACCTGTATCGGGCTGCGAGACGATCAGATTGTCGACGTCGACGCCGAGCTTGCGGGCGTAGATCGGATCGAGAGCATGCTCGGCATCGATGAAGGCGGCGACGCCGCCGGCCTTCTGCGCCTCGGCGACCGCATGCAGCGCCAAAGTGGTCTTGCCCGAGCTTTCCGGCCCATAGACCTCGACCACGCGCCCGCGCGGCAGGCCGCCGATGCCGAGCGCGATGTCGAGCCCGAGCGAGCCGGTGGAGATGGTCTCGATCTCGATCGTCTCGCGGGAGCCGAGCCGCATCGCGCTCCCCTTGCCGAAGGCGCGGTCGATCTGCGCCAGAGCGGCGTCGAGGGCTTTCTGCTTGTCGGTGTCCATTCCAGTCCTGTCGGAAACGATCTGAAGTGAGGCCATTGCCCTGTCTCCCCGTATTGCGTCGCTCGGCGGCGATCAATGCCGGAGGTGTGTACCTTATTTGTTCCCGCGGAACAAGAGGGAAACGTACATCCGTTCTCCCTAAGGTGGACCCGCGGATAGGTTCGGGGGTGACGAGGCTGCGAGCACGCGCGCAAGCGCTTCCCGCATCGCGGGATCGAAGCCGGGATCGCGATAGATGCTGTTGTGGTCGGCCATCGGCAGCGTGCGGTCGAAAACCGGGTGGAGCGCCTGACGGAGCGCTTCGGTGCGCTCGGGTTGGACCAGGCCGTCCCGGCCTGCCGAGAGCAAGGCGACGGGGACGCGGGTGCCGCGCAGGTCGTCGACCGGGTCGAGATTGTTGCGGAAGAGCAGCCGGACCGGGAGCCACGGGAATTGCGCCGCGGCGACGCGCCAGAGCGAATCGAACGCGGTGACCAGGATCAGGCCGTCGAGCGGGCGTTGCGCCGCCAGCGAGGCGGCGACGCCGTTGCCGATGCTGAAGCCGATCCCGACGATGCGGCGCGACGGGAAGCGCGCGCGGGCGAGATCGTAGATGCGGGGCGCATCCTCCCGCATCGCGGCGGCGCCGGGCCCGCCCTCGCTCGGCGGATAGCCGCGATAGTGGAAGGTGACGATGTCGGCCTCGGGATAGAGGCCGGCAAGCTCGGTCGCCATGTCCTGGGCGTTCCAGCCATTGCCGCCGAAGCCGAGGATCAGCAGCCGTTCCGCGCCGGGCCGGCCTGGCGGAATGTGGATGCCGCGCAGGCGCTCGCCCGAGGCCGCGGCCAGCTCCAGCCGCTCGGCGCCGGCGGGCAGCGGGCCGGCGGCGCCGATCTGCGCGACCGGGAAGAGCAGGCGCGTCTGCGCGAAGAACATGATCCCGCAGATGATCAGGTAGATGGCGAGAGGAACGAGGATCAGCGACCACATCAGCTTCTTCCGCCTCGTCATGTGCCCGCCCGTTTGCGCGAAG
>JAFAZM010000163.1 GCA_019239785.1 Sphingomonadaceae bacterium | reverse complement strand
CGGGCCTGCTGCTGGCCTTGCCGTTCGCGCTCCGGGCGGGCGCCGAATTCTTCCTGCCGGTGACCGCGGCCCTGGTGATCGCGATCGCCCTGGTGCCGGTGCTCGAATGGCTCGAGCGGCGGCGCGTGCCGTCACCGCTCGCTGCCTTCATCTGCCTCATTCTCTTCCTCACCGTCGCCAATGCCGCGGTCGCGGCGATCATCTTCCCGGCCAGCGAATGGGTGCGCCAGCTGCCCGAGCGGATCGGCCGCATCCGCCAGACCCTGGGGCCGCTCTTCGACGTCTATTCGGACCTGCAGAGCTTCATCGACGACGTCGCCCGCCAGTTCGGCCGCGCCGGCGGCCTCGCCCATCAGACGGTGACCGTCGAGACGCCCAATTCGCTGCTCCAGATCATCGCCACCTCGGCGCCGTTCGCGGTGATCCAGATGTTCTTCGCGGTGCTGGTGATCTTCTTCTTCCTCTCCGGCTGGACGCGGATGCGCAAGCGCACGATCATCGGCCGCGCGAGCTTCGACGGGGCGATGACCACGGCGCGGGTGATCCAGCAGGTAGTCGACGCCACCTCGACCTATCTCGGCACGATCACCATCGTGAACCTCGGCATGGGCGCCGTCGTCTCGTTGATCCTCTACCTGCTCGGCATGCCCTCGCCTTTGATGTGGGGCGGCATCGTCGCGGTGCTGAACTACATCCCCTATCTCGGCCCGATCGCCTCCGCGCTGCTGCTTGCGGTGGGCGGCTTGATGACCTTCAGCCACGCCTCCTACGCCTTCCTGCCCGCGATCTGCTTCGTCGGCGTCCATCTGGTCGAGGCGAACCTGGTGACGCCGACCGTGGTCGGCCGCCGGCTCACCATCAACCCCCTGCTGATCCTGCTCGCTTTGAGCTTCTGGGCCTGGGTCTGGGGGACGACCGGCGCCCTGCTCGCGGTGCCGCTGCTGATCATCTTCAGGACCGTTCTCGACGCCGCCGGCAAGCCCGACATCGCCGGCTTCCTGTTCGAGGAAGGCACGTTGATCCAGGATCCCGACGAGCCGCGACCGGCGCCGCCGGGCGGCTGATCGCACGCCGATTCGGCGGTCCGAAATCCCACCCGCGCCTTGCTTGACAGGTCCGGGAGCCTCGCCTACCTCGCGCGCCTCACATCCACGCGGGTGTAGCTCAGTTGGTTAGAGCGCCGGCCTGTCACGCCGGAGGTCGCGGGTTCAAGTCCCGTCACTCGCGCCATTCCTCACAGCAGAATCAGCGCCGGGCGCGGGTCGACGATCGGCTCAGCGCGATCGAGCAGACCCCCCTCCTGCACGCCATTCATCCGACCTTGCCTACCGGCCGGCCGGCGGTTTCGCCGCCTGTGTCTTCGCGCTTGACGCGATGTAACCTCAAGGTTACTTGTAACCTCTAAGTTACATCAGGCCCGGCGGGCTGGAAAGCGAAAATATGACTCCCATCGAATCGGCGGCGGCCAAGGCGGGCATCGCGGCACTCGCCATCGTCATCGTGCTGGTGCGGACGCGAAGCGTTCCCCGGGCCGAGCTCGGCCTCGTCGCGCCGTCCTGGCTGCGCGCGCTGTCCATCCTCTTTCTCTATCTCGGCTGGATGCTCGCCAGCGACGCGGCGATCCATTGGCGCGGGCCCTGGGATTTCGGGCCCTGGCTTGCCGCGCCGCCGCTCGCGTCGATCCTGCGCGTGGCGGCGGTCGGTTTCCTTGGTCCGATTGCGGAGGAGCTGATCTTCCGCGGCTGGTTCTTTGGAATGCTCGGGCGGCGGCTCGGCGCGGTCGCTGCGATCCTGCTGACCGCGCTCGGCTGGACCCTGCTCCATTATCAATACGGCCTTGCGGTGCTCGGCGTGATCCTGGTCGACGGCCTGCTGCTCGGCCTCGCGCGCTGGCGCACCGGCTCGGTCTACCCGCCGATCCTGATGCACGTCCTCTACAATCTCTATGCGGTATGGTGATCCCTCAGCCGCGCCATCTGCCGGTTTCCATCCAGCGCAGCAGCGGCTTCAGCGGCGCGATCCAGGCGATGCCCGCGACCGCATAATAGAGGATGTGCAGCCAGCGCGGCGCGCCTTCGATCAGGGGCGCGACGCTGGCGACCAGCACCGCCCAGGCGGCGATCAGCAGCAGGATCAGCGCGATCCCCGCAGGCTGGCGCCAGCTCGGCTCTAACCGCATCGGATCCATTCCCTGGGCGTGGCGATCGCATCAAGCTTCATGTCCCACGGATCGGCGGGGATCGGGCCGTCGATCAATTGGTCGTCCCAGCCGAGGCCGATGGTGAAGGCCGGCCCCTTCGCTTCGCGCAGATGGGAGAGGGCGCGGTCGTAATGGCCCTTGCCGTGGCCGATGCGGGTGCCGGTGCGGTCGGCGAGGACGAGCGGCACCAGCACGACGTCCGGGGCCAGCGCCTCGGCCGATGCGGGGGGCTGCAGCACGCCCCAGGGGCTCGGCTCGGTCGCGGGCGCCTCGCGCCAGAGCATGCGGGCGTCGCGGTCGGCGAACCAGGGCAGAGCGGCGCGCTGGCCTTGGCCGAGGCCTTCAAGGAGCGGGTAGGGGCTGATCTCGTCGCGCAGCGGATGGTAGGCGGCGACGACGCGCGCGGTGAGCAGATGCGGCAGCACGCGTTCGGCAAGCGCGGCCTCCAGCTCGGCGCGAAGCTCCGGCGTCAGGCTGCGCGCGAAGTCCCGCCGCAGGCGCAGGCCGTCGGCGCGCAAATCGCTCTTAGCGGGAGAGGAGGGTGACGGGACCGCCATAGCCGTTTGCCCAGAATATCCTCTGACGCCTCAACGTCAGGTGGGAACCATGTGCTTCGGGCCAGGGCCCTAACAGGGACAGCTCCCTTGGATGTGATATCGCCTCAGGGATGTTCGTTGTGCTCGTACGAGGCAGTACCCGTCGAGCCCTATTTAGGAAGTTCAGGCGCTCCGCTCAAGGCTGTCGGCCAGCGCTTCGACCCGCGTGGCGAGTCGTTCCAGCGCTTGCGCGATGGCGGGGTCGGGCGGCGGCGGCACCGGATCGGGGATGCCGGCGCCGGCGCGCAGCTCTCTGATGTCGTCCGAGAGCAGCAGGGCCGCGTACAGGAGCTGTCGAGTCTCGGTCAGGCTGCCGAGCGCCGCGGCCGCGTCCTGCGCGCGCCGGTCGACCTCGGCCGCGACCGAATGGAGATGCTCCTCCTCGCCGTCGCGGCAGGCGACATTGTAGCGGCGGCCGGCGACCTCGATCTCGATACTGGCCATCAGCCCGCCTCCGCCTCGAGCAGCCGGTCGATCTGCCCGATCGCGCCTTCCACCTTGGCGCGCAGCGCCTGGTGGACGTCGCGCAGCTGCCGCAGCTCGTCGGGATCGGTCGCTCCGGGTTTCGGCCGGGAGGCGGCCGCCTCGATTCGGGCCAGCGCCCGCTCGATGCGGGTTATGGCGGCCAGGGCGCGTTCGTCAGCCATGAGCGAGGCATAGCACGAGTCTCGCGAGCGGCAAGCCGCTGACTCCGGCTCTGCAGCCTTAGCTCCCCTCCCCAGAGGGGAGGGGTTGGGGGAGGGGGTTCGGCGCTCTGAGCTACTCTGAAACGCCCGACACCCCCTCCCAACCTCCCCCTCAAGGGGGAGGAGTGAGCCGAGACGGGTGAGGCACCCTCGCGTGCCACCATTCGTCCGTCAAACTGACGCCCCGCAAGGTTGACCCCCACGCTCTCGCCGATAAAGGAACCGCAGCGCCGCTGCGCGCATCCGTCCCCGGATCGGCCGAAGGAGCCTCAATTGGCCATCGAGACCCGAACGCTCGCCAATGCGATCCGCGCCCTTTCGATGGACGCCGTCGAAGCGGCGAACAGCGGCCATCCCGGCATGCCGATGGGCATGGCCGACGCCGCGACCGTGCTCTGGACCGAATATCTGAAGCACGATCCCGCCGACCCCAAATGGCCGGACCGCGACCGCTTCGTCCTCTCCGCCGGCCACGGCTCGATGCTGCTTTATTCGCTGCTCCACCTCAGCGGCTATGCCCGGCCGACGATCGACGACATTGCCGGCTTCCGCCAGCTCGGCTCGCCCTGCGCCGGCCATCCCGAGAATTTCCTGCTCGAAGGCGTCGAGGCGACCACCGGGCCGCTGGGGCAGGGGCTGGCGATGGCGGTCGGCATGGCGATCGCCGAGCGGCACCTGAACGCCACCTTCGGCGACGGCCTCGTCGACCACCGGACCTGGGTGGTCGCCGGCGACGGCTGCCTGATGGAGGGGATCAACCATGAGGCGGCCGGCCTCGCCGGCCATCTCGGCCTCGGGCGTCTGCTCGTCCTCTGGGACGACAATCGCATCACCATCGACGGCGCCACCGACCTCTCGACCTCGGAGGATATCGCGAAGCGCTACGAGGCCTATGGCTGGCATGTCGGCCGCTGCGACGGCATGGACGCGGCGGACGTGCGCCGCGCGCTCGACGAGGCGCTCGCGGATCCGCGCCCGTCGCTGATCGCGTGCCGCACGATCATCGGCTTCGGCGCGCCGCACAAGCAGGGCACCGCCGCCACCCACGGTGCCGCGCTCGGCGCGGCGGAGGTCGCGGCGGCGCGCGAGACGCTCGGCTGGACCTCGCCGCCGTTCGAAGTGCCCCCGGAGATCGCTTCGGCCTGGCGGGAGGCGGGCAGGCGCTGCCAGGGCGCGCATGCCGAGTGGCGCCAACGGCTTGCCGCCAGCCCCGACGGCAGCGAGTTCAGCCGGCGGATGGCAGGCCGGCTGCCGGAAGGCTCGACCTACGATTCCTATCTCGACTGGCTCACCGCCAATCCGCAGAACGTCGCGACCCGCAAGGCCTCGGAGCTGGCGCTGGAAAGCATCAACGCCTTCCTGCCCGAGACGATCGGCGGCTCGGCCGATCTCACCGGTTCGAACAATACCAAAACAAAGGACCAGAAGCCTCTGACGAAAGAGGATTATTCCGGTCGCTATATCTATTACGGCATCCGCGAGTTCGGGATGGCCGCGGCCATGAACGGGATGGCGCTGCACGGCGGCGTGATCCCCTATGGCGGCACCTTCCTGATCTTCTCCGATTATTGCCGGCCGGCGATCCGTCTCTCGGCGCTGCAGCAGGCCCGGGTGATCTACGTGATGACCCACGATTCGATCGGCCTC
>JAFAZM010000171.1 GCA_019239785.1 Sphingomonadaceae bacterium | reverse complement strand
GCCGCCGGACAGATGATCCAGTGCGCCAATCTGATGCTCGGCCTCGACGAGGAAGCGGGCCTCCCCAAGGTCGGAGTCTGGCCGTGAGCGTCACCGCCGCTTTGGGATTCGTCGCCGCCGGCTGCCATGCCGGGATCAAGCGCCGGCGGCCCGACCTCGCCTTGCTCGCGACCGACGACGGCAGGCCGGTGACCGCGGTCGCCGTCTTCACCCAGAACAAGTTCGCGGCGCCGCCGGTGCTGCTCGACCGCGCCCGGCTCGCTGCGAACGGCGGCAAGGCGAGCGCGGTGATCGTCAATTCGGGCAATGCCAATGCCGGCACCGGCAAGGCCGGCCTCGCCGATGCGGAGCGGATGGGCCAGGCCGCCGCCGATGCGCTCGGGGTGGATCCCGAGACGGTCCTGGTCTGCTCGACCGGGATCATCGGCACGCCCCTGCCGATGGACGTGATCCTGAAGGCGACGCCGCGGCTCGCCAAGAAGCTCTCCCGCGAGGGCGCCGAGGATGCCGCCCGCGCGATTCTCACCACCGACAAGGTGGCGAAGCAGGCTGTGGTCAGGGGCTCGAGCTTCACCCTCGGCGGCATGGCCAAGGGCTGCGGGATGATCGCGCCCAACATGGCGACGATGCTCGCCTTCCTCACCACCGACGCCGAGCTGCCGCGCGACACGCTGCAGCGCATCCTCGCCGATGCCTCGGACCGCACCTTCAACACACTGAACGTCGACGGCGCCACCTCGACCAACGACACTGCGATGCTCTTCGCGAGCGGCCGGCGCGGCAAGGCCGATCCGGCCGAGTTCGCCGACGCGGTCCACAAGGTCTGCGAGGAGCTTACCCTGCAGATGGCGAAGGATGCGGAAGGCATGACCAAGATGGTGATGCTGAAGGTGACCGGCGCCGCCAGCGACGCGGAGGCGCGCACCGCCGCCAAGAACATCGCCGAGAACAATCTCGTCAAATGCTCCTGGTACGGCAGCGACCCCTATTGGGGCCGGCTGCTCGGCGCGGCGGGCTCGGCCGGGATCGACTTCGATCCGGACAAATCCTCGGTCGCCTATGGCGGGATAATCGTGTCGCGGGCCGGCACCAATGTCGACCATGATGCGGACGCCGTGGCGCGGCACATGAAGAACGAGAAGATCGAGATCGAGGTCGCGCTCGGGCTCGGCAAGGGCCAGGCGCAGGTGATCGGGATCGATCTCGGCCCCGGCTATATCAAGGAAAATTCGAAGACCTCATGAGCAGCAACCCGGCCCTCACCGCGCACGTCCTCGTCGAGGCCCTGCCCTATATCCAGCGCTTCCGCGGCAAGAATGTCGTGGTGAAATTGGGCGGGGCGGCGATCGACAAGGCGCTCGACCGCGCACTCGCGCAGGACGTGCTGCTGCTGCGCAGCGTCGGCGTGAACTGCGTGCTCGTCCATGGCGGCGGGCCCCAGGTCGACGCCCTGATGAAGAAGATGGGCAAGACGCCCGAGTTCAAGGACGGCCTGCGCGTCACCGACGAGGAGACCCTGCGGATCGTGCGGATGGTGCTGGTCGGCGAGGTCAATCGCGACCTGGTCGCGACGATCAACCGCGAGACCCTGGCCGATCCGGTCGCGGTCGGCGTCGCCGGCGAGGATGGCGGGCTGCTCGTCACAAAGCCGCGCGATCCGGCGCTCGGCTTCGTCGGCGACGTCGCCGAGGTGCGCGCGGAGCGGCTGCACGGCCTCCTCGAAAAGGGGATGGCCCCGGTCGTCTCCACGATCGGCGCCGATCCTTCCGGCCAGCCCTACAATATCAATGCCGACGAGGCGGCGATGGCGATCGCGGTGGCGATGCAGGCGGAGAAGATCGTCTATCTCACCGCCGCGCCCGGCCTGCTCGCCGATCCGAAGAACGAGAGCAGCCTGATCCAGCGGCTGACCTCGGCCGAGCTGCGCGACCGGATCGCGCATGAGAGCGTCTCGGCGGGCATGATCCCCAAGCTCCGCGCCTGCGCCGACGCGGTCGACGGCGGCGTCGGCTCCGCGCACATCATCGACGGCCGCGTGCCGCACGCCTTGCTGATCGAGATCCTGACCGACCAGGGCATCGGCACGATGATCACGCGGGGGCCCCGGGAATGACCGACCTGCTCAGCATCGCGGAGCTGCCCGACGGCGCCTTCGCGGAAATCCTGGCCCTTTCCGAGCGGACCGATCTCGGCGCGCCGCTCGCCGGCAAGGGCGTCGCCCTGGTCTTCCAGAAGCCGAGCGCGCGCACCCGCAACTCGACCGAGATGGCGGCGGTCCAGCTGGGCGCGCATCCGATCTACATCCAGAAGGAGGAGGTCGGCCTCGGCACCCGCGAAACCGCCGAGGACGTCGCCCGTACCCTGGCCTGCTACCATGCGATCATCGCTGCGCGGGTGATGGACCATCGCGACCTCGTCGCCATGGCCGCGGCGGTGGAGATCCCGGTCCTCAACCTGCTCTCGGACCGCGATCATCCGCTGCAGGCGTTCGCCGATTTGCTCACCGTGAAGCAATTGCTCGGCCGGCTCGAGGGGGTGCGCATCGCCTATGTCGGCGATGCCGACAACAATGTCGCCCGCTCGCTCGCGCAGGGCTGCGTCGCGGTCGGCGCGGAGCTGATCCTGGCGAGCCCGGAAGGCTACAGGCTGGCCGACGCGCCGGCCGGCGTGCGCCAGGTCGCCGACCCGGCCGAAGCCGTGGCCGGGGCCGAGATCGTCTATACCGACGTCTGGGTTTCGATGGGCCAGGACGACGAGGCCGAGACGCGGCTGAAGGCCTTCGCCGACTATCAGGTCAATGAAGCCCTGCTGGCGAAGGCGAACGATGCCTATTTCCTCCACTGCCTCCCCGCCCGCCGCGGCGAGGAGGTGACGCATGCGGTGATGGAGAGCCCGCGGAGCGCGGTCTGGCGTCAGGCCGAAAACCGCATGCACACCGCCCGCGGCGCGCTCGCCTGGCTCGCGGGGGTGAGGTGAAGAGCTCCGCGCACAGATCCTCCCCGGGACGGGGAGGGGGACCATGCGCAGCATGGTGGAGGGGGCCCAGCGCAGCGCCCATCCCCGCCGCCCCCTCCACCACGCCGCTGCGCGGCGCGGTCCCCCTCCCCGTACCGGGGAGGAACGGATGACCGACACCCGTACCCGACGATTGCGCGCGCTGGCCGATTTGGTCCGCTCCGGCCAGTTCGTCAGCCAGGAGGAGGTGACCGAGCGGCTCGCCGCGCTTGGCTTCGCGGTCACCCAGGCGACGGTGTCGCGCGACCTGGAGCAGCTCGGCGCGGTCAAGGTGAAGCGCGGCGGCGTGCTCTGCTACGCCCTCCCCGACCAGCTCGCCGCGGCCGACTGGAGCACCAGCCGGCTCGAACGGATCTTGCGCGAATGGGTGATCGGGATCGAGGCCGCGGGCCGGCTGCTCGTGATCCGCACGCCGCCGGGCTCGGCCCACCTCGTCGCTTCGGCGATCGACCATGCCCAGCTGCCCGAGATCGCCGGCACCGTCTCCGGCGACGACACCTTGTTCGTCGCGATCCACGACAATGAAGACATCGCCGCGCTGCGCGCCCGCTTCGAGCGCATGGCCGGCCAGGAGAAAGTGATCTACGCATGAAGGACCAGGTAAAGAAGGCCGTGCTCGCTTATTCGGGCGGGCTCGACACCTCGATCATCCTCAAATGGCTGCAGACCGAATATCGGGCGGAGGTCGTCACCTTCACCGCCGATCTCGGCCAGGGCGAGGAGGTCGAACCGGCGCGGCGCAAGGCGGAATTGCTCGGGATCAAGCCCGAGAACATCTTCATCGACGATCTCAGGGAGGAGTTCGTCCGCGACTACGTCTTCCCGATGTTCCGCGCGAACACCGTCTATGAGGGCCAATATCTGCTCGGCACCTCGATCGCGCGGCCGCTCATCGCCAAGCGCCAGATCGAGATCGCCCGTCAGGTCGGCGCCGACGCAGTCTGTCACGGCGCCACCGGCAAGGGCAACGACCAGGTCCGCTTCGAGCTCGGCTATTATGCGTTGGAGCCCGACATCAAGGTAATCGCCCCCTGGCGCGAATGGGCCTTCGCGAGCCGCGAGCAATTGCTCGACTTCGCCGAGAAGCACCAGATTCCGATCAGCAAGGACAAGAAAGGCGAGGCCCCCTTCTCGATCGACGCCAACCTGCTCCATTCCTCCTCGGAGGGGAAGGTGCTCGAGGACCCGTCGCTGGAAGCGCCCGAATATGTCCACCAGCGCACCATCTCGCCCGAGGACGCGCCGGACAGGCCGACGATCATCGAGATCGAGTTCGAGCGCGGCGATCCCGTCGCGATCGACGGCGAGCGCCTCTCGCCGGCAAGCCTGCTCGCGAAGCTCAACCAGCTCGGCCACGACAACGGCATCGGCCGGCTCGACCTGGTCGAGAACCGCTTCGTCGGCATGAAGTCGCGCGGCGTCTACGAGACTCCGGGCGGCACGATCCTGCTCGCCGCCCATCGCGGGGTGGAATCGATCACGCTCGACGGCGGCGCCGCCCATCTCAAGGACGAGATCATGCCGCGCTATGCGAGCCTGATCTATAACGGCTTCTGGTTCTCGCCGGAGCGCGAGATGCTGCAGGCTCTGATCGACAAGAGCCAGGAGCATGTCGCCGGCAAGGTCCGCGTGAAGCTCTACAAGGGCAATGCGACGGTGATCGGCCGCGAGAGCCCGCTCGCGCTCTACGACCAGGATCTCGTCACGTTCGAGGAAGGCTCGTCGAGCTACAGCCAGCGCGACGCCGCCGGCTTCATCCGCCTCAACGCGCTGCGCCTGCGCACGCTCGCCACGCGCAACCGGAGGGACAGCTGAGCGGCGAGACGGACCTCAGCCGCCTGCTCGGAGGGCTGACGCCCGTGCTGCACGCCGTGCAATACGGCTTCACCGTCCAGGCCCAGGCGCCGGTACTCGGCGAAGCCTTCGCCCTGATCCGCGAGGCCGAGGGCGTGACCGTGGTCGGTCCCGGCGAAGGCTGGGCGCGGATCACGCTCGGCGTGCATTCGAGCCTCGAGGCCGTCGGCCTCACCGCCCGCGTCGCGGCCGCGCTCGCCGCGCGCGGCATCACCGCCAACGTCGTCGCCGCCGTGCATCACGACCATGTCTTCGTGCCCTGGGACCGGCGCGACGAGGCGCTCGCGGCGCTGCAGGCCCTGTCCTCGCAATGAACCTCGCCATCCTCGAAACGGGGGCGCCGCCGCCGGCGCTGGAGGAACGGTTCGGGCGCTATCCGGCGATGTTCGAGCGCCTGATCGGGCTCGATGCGCGCAGCTACGACGTCCAGGCAGGGGCGTTGCCGGCCGACGTCGGCCGGCACGATGCCTATCTGATCACCGGCTCGGCGGCCGGGGTCTATGACGACCTGCCCTGGATCCCCAGGCTGATCACCTTCCTGCGCGCGGCGAAGGGCCGGGCGAAGCTGGTCGGGATCTGCTTCGGCCACCAGGTCATGGCGCAAGCGTTCGGCGGACGGGTAGAGAAATCGGACAAGGGCTGGGGCGTCGGACTCCACGCTTACCCGATCGTCCGGCACGAGGCCTGGATGGACCCGGTGCCGTTAGTCGCGGCGCCCGCCTCGCACCAGGATCAGGTCGTCGCCGCACCGCAGGAGGCCGAGCTGATCGCCTCCACCCTGTTCACGCCCTATGCCGGCTTCGCCTGGCGCGACCAGCCGGCCATCTCCTTCCAGTTCCATCCGGAAATGTCGCCCGACTTCGCCCGCGCGCTCTACGACTCCCGCCGCGACCGCATCCCTGACGCGGACGCGGCGATCGCCTCGCTGGACGCGCCCAACGACAATGCCCGCATCGGCGAGTGGATCAGGCGCTTCCTCGTAACGCCGGAGTTCAGCCCCTCCTCTTGATGGGGAGGGCCTTAGGGGGCGCGAGGGCTTTTGCTCTTTGGCCCACGCTCTATACGAGGGCCGAACGAATCCGGAGGGAGCCCCCATGAAGACCCGCGCCGCCGTCGCCTTCGCCGCCAAGCAGCCGTTGGAGATCGTCGAGGTCGACCTCGAATGCCCGAAGGCCGGCGAGGTGCTGGTCGAGATCATGGCGACCGGCATCTGCCATACCGACGCCTACACGCTGGACGGCCTCGACAGCGAGGGCATCTTCCCCTCGATCCTCGGCCATGAGGGCGCCGGGATCGTGCGCGAGGTCGGCGCCGGCGTCGCCAGCGTGAAGCCGGGCGATCACGTCATCCCGCTCTACACGCCCGAATGCCGGCAGTGCAAAAGCTGCCTCTCGGGCAAGACCAACCTCTGCACCGCGATCCGCGCCACCCAGGGCAAGGGCGTGATGCCGGACGGCACCAGCCGCTTCTCCTATAAGGGCGAGACGATCTTCCATTATATGGGCTGCTCGACCTTCTCGAACTTCACCGTCCTGCCCGAGATCGCGGTCGCGAAGATCCGCGAGGACGCGCCCTTCCAGACCAGCTGCTATATCGGCTGCGGCGTCACCACCGGCGTCGGCGCGGTGGTCAACACCGCCAAGGTCGAGCCCGGCGCCAACGTCGTCGTGTTCGGGCTCGGCGGCATCGGCCTCAACGTGATCCAGGGCGCGAAATTGGTCGGCGCGGACCGGATCGTCGGCGTCGACCTCAACCCGGACCGCGAGGAATGGGGCCGCAAGTTCGGCATGACCCATTTCATCGATGCGCGGAACAAGGATCGCGCGGCGATCATCGCCGAGGTGCTGGAGCTCACCGACGGGGGCGCCGATTACACGTTCGATGCGACCGGCAATACCGAGGTGATGCGCACCGCATTGGAGGCCTGCCATCGCGGCTGGGGCACTTCGATCATCATCGGCGTCGCCGAGGCCGGCAAGGAGATCGCCACCCGCCCCTTCCAGCTCGTCACCGGCCGCAACTGGCGCGGCACTGCCTTCGGCGGCGCCAAGGGCCGCACCGACGTGCCCAAGATCGTCGACTGGTACATGAACGGCAAGATCGCGATCGACCCGATGATCACCCATCTCCTGAGCCTCGAGGAGATCAACAAGGGCTTCGACCTGATGCATGCCGGGGAGAGCATCCGCAGCGTGGTGGTCTACTGAAGGGGAGTCCGTTTCGGAACCGCAACCCTCGCAACCTCGTTTTCCCGCGCACAATGGGCGAACGTCGCCCGGGAGGAGAACGAGACCATGAAAGGCATTCTCGCGTGGCTGATCGGCATTCCGATCCCGATCATCATCCTGCTCTACATCTTCCATGTCTTTTGAGCGCAGGGTGGGCGCCGCGCGAGCGGCGCCCACAGCTTTCCCATCCGTTCGGGCTGAGCTTGTCGAAGCCGTCCCCTTTCCCTACCGCAGCTAGAAGGAAAGCCCTTCGACAATGGTGAGGTGCGGATTGCCCCGCAATCCGCAGCTAGGCCCGGGGGGGCCTAGCCACCTGACCATCAGGGCGAACGGAGCGGGTGATGGCGCTGGAGACTGTTTCCACCAACAAATCCCACGGCGGCATTCAGGGTGTCTACAGACATCACTCTGCCGAGACCAAAACCGACATGACCTTCTCGGTCTTCGTGCCGCCCCAGGCCGAGGCCGGCGCGAAGCTGCCGGTCGTCTGGTATCTCTCCGGCCTCACCTGCACGCACGCCAACGTCACCGAGAAAGGCGAATATCGCCGCGCCTGCGCGGAGCTCGGCCTGATCTTCGTCGCGCCGGACACCAGCCCGCGCGGGCCCGACGTGCCCGACGACGAGGCCTATGATTTCGGCCAGGGCGCCGGCTTCTACCTCGACGCGACCCAGGCGCCGTTCGACCGCAACTACCGGATGGAATCCTACATCACCGCCGAGCTGCCCGAGCTGATCGCCGCGCATTTCCCGGTGGACATGGACCGGCAGGCCATCACCGGCCATTCGATGGGCGGCCATGGCGCGCTCACCCTCGCCCTCCGCCATCCCGGCCGCTATCGCAGCGTCTCCGCCTTCGCGCCGATCGTCGCGCCAAGCCAGGTGCCATGGGGCGAAAAGGCGCTCTCCCGCTACCTCGGGCCGGACCGGGCCGCCTGGCGCACGCATGATGCGGTGGCGCTGATCGAGGATGGCGCGCGAATCGACGCGCTGCTCGTCGACCACGGCGAAGCGGATGCCTTCCTCGCTGAGCAATTGCGGCCGGAGTTGCTCGAGGCGGCCTGCGCGAAGGCGCGAATCCCCCTGACCCTCCGCCGCCAGCCGGGCTACGATCATAGCTATTACTTCATCTCGACCTTCATGGCCGATCACCTGCACTGGCATGCGCAGCGTCTCGGCATCGCAGCGCAGCAAAATTCTTGATGCAGGAATAAAGCGCCTGAATTTAAGCTCGTAACGGAGCCGGTGTGAATTGTTCACCGCTCCGTTGACGCAGTGCAGCAAAGTACGCGACACATCATGTCCGACGCCCTGAGGGGGCGCCCGGCCCCCGAAGCTGTCGTCGCGGCACGGCAGTGCCGCGCTCACCGATGAAGGGGGACGAGAATGAAGTTGATCGTCGCAATCATCAAGCCGTTCAAGCTCGAGGAGGTTCGCGACGCGCTCGCCGCCGCCGGCGTGACAGGCATGACGGTTTCCGAGGTCCGCGGGTTCGGCCGGCAGAAGGGCCAGACCGAAATATACCGCGGCGCCGAATATACCACCAGCTTCGTGCCGAAGGTGCGGGTCGAGATCGTGGTCGCCGACGGGGTCGCCGCCGGCGCGATCGAGGCGATCCAGGCCGCGGCGAACACCGGCTCGATCGGGGACGGGAAGATCTTCGTCCTCGATGTCGGCCAGGCCGTGCGGATCCGCACCGGCGAGCTCAACGACGACGCGATCTAAGGGGGTCACGAACATGCAGCTTTCGCTCCGACACCGGTGCATCCGCCTCGCCGCCGCCGCGGCGGCGTTGACCGCCCTGCCCGCCGCCGCGCTCGCCAACACGGCGGCCGCCGCGGCCCCGACCATCGACAAGGGCGACACCGCCTGGATGCTCACCTCCAGCCTGCTGGTGCTGATGATGATCGTGCCCGGCCTCGCCCTCTTCTACGGCGGCCTGGCGCGGACCAAGAACATGCTTTCGGTGATGACCCAGGTTGGCGCCGTCGCCGCGCTGACCATGCTGGTCTGGGTCGGCTGGGGCTATAGCGAGGCGTTCGGGCCGGACCGCGAAGGCGCCCTCGGCTACGTCATCTCGACCTTCGGCAAGGCCTTCCTCTCGGGCGTCTCGCCGACCACGACGGCGGCCACCTTCTCGGCCGGCGTCGCTTTGCCGGAATATGTCTTCGTCTGCTTCCAGATGACCTTCGCGGCGATCACCGTCGCGCTGGTCCTGGGCTCGGTCGTCGAGCGGATGAAGTTTGCCGCGGTGATGGTCTTCGCCGTGGTCTGGCTCACCATCGTCTATTTCCCGATCGCGCATATGGTGTGGGCGAGCACCGGCTACTTCTTCAAGCAGGGCGCGCTCGATTATGCGGGCGGCACCGTCGTCCACATCAATTCCGGCGTCTCGGCGCTCGTCGCCTGCCTGATGCTCGGCAAGCGCCTCGGCTATCCGCGCGAGCCGATGCCGCCCCACTCGCTGACCATGACCGGCATCGGCACCGGCCTGCTCTGGGTGGGCTGGTTCGGCTTCAACGCCGGTTCCGCGCTCGAAGCCAACGGCGCCGCCGGACTGGCGATGATCAACACCTTCGTCGCCACCGCCTCGGCCGGCTTGGTCTGGATGCTCGTCGAGCGGGTGACCGGCCACAAGCCCTCGGCGCTCGGCTTCTGCTCAGGCGTCGTCGCCGGCCTGGTCGCGGTGACGCCCGCGGCGGGCAATTCCGGGCCGCTCGGCGCGATCGTGCTCGGCGGCGTCGCGGCAATCGTCTGCTTCTTCGCGGTGACCAAGCTGAAGCCGAAGCTCGGTT
>JAFAZM010000068.1 GCA_019239785.1 Sphingomonadaceae bacterium | reverse complement strand
TTTCTGTTTCCTTCCTCGCCATGGGCTTCTGGGCCTACATGCTCCACTGCGCGGATCGCAGCTTCTACGTGGGCCACACGGACGATCTCGACGCGCGGATCGGGGCGCATCAGTCCGGTTTGATACGGGGATATACTTCCACGCGATTGCCGGTGACCCTGGTCTGGTCGGATGAATTCCCGAGCCGCTACGAGGCGTTGCAGGCCGAACGGCAGATCAAGGGATGGGGGCGGGCCAAGAAGCTGGCTTTGATCAGGGGCGACTGGAAACTGATCGGCAGCCTCGCGCGGAGTTCGAAGGCGAAGGAAGAAGGTAAGGGAAGGGCTTCGACAGGCTCAGCCCGAACGGAGGAGGAGAATAGGCACGAGGGAATCCCAAACGCCGTTCGCCCTGAGCCTGTGGAAGGGCCTTCCTACCCTTCTTAGCCTCCCACTTCGAGCCGGAACCCCGTCTCGAAATCCCGCTTCAGCAGCTCCGCCACCGCCGCGCCCACCACTGCCGGCGCCTTCAGCGTCGCCGCGTCCTCGCCCGGATAGGCCTTGGCGCGCATGGCGGTGGCGGTGGCGCCGGGGTTGACGATGGCGACCTTCAGCGGCGCGAGGTTCTTCACCTCCTCGCCATAGGCCAGGACCAGAGTCTCCAGCGCCGCCTTGGAGGCGCCATAGGCGCCCCAATAAGCGCGGGGGCGGGCGCCGACGCCGGAGGTGATCGCGACCAGCCGGCCGGCTTCGCTCCGGCGCAGCAGGGGGTCGAAGCCGGCGATCAAGGCCTGCTGGGCGAGCAGGTTGAGGGTGAGCAGCCGGTTGAACTCCTTGCCGTCGATCTGGGCGACCGGGGTCAAAGTACCGAGCATCGCCGCGTTGAGCACCAGGACGTCGAGCGTCGGCCAGCGCCCGCCGATCGCCTGGGCCAGGCGGGCGACCCCGTCCGGCTCGGCCAGATCGAGCGGTGCGATCGTCGCCGAGCCGCCGGCCGCGTCGATCCGTTCCTCGACCGCTTCGAGCTCCGCGCTGGTCCGCGCGGTCAGCACGACATGCGCGCCCTCGGCCGCCAGCGCCTCGGCGATCGCGGCGCCGATGCCGCGGCCGGCGCCGGTGACCAGCGCCAGTTTCCCTGCGAACGCCCCCGCCATCAGGCCACGCGGTCTTCCACGAGGCCGAGCTGGTTGCGCCGCTCGGCATCGTCATGGTCGGTGAGGCTGGTCGGATAGTCGCCGGTGAAGCAGGCGTCGCAATGCTGCGGCTCGGCCGGGTCGCGCTGCTCCTCGCCGATCGCCCGATAGAGCCCTTCGATCGAGACGAAGGCGAGGCTGTCGGCGCGGATGAAATGGTTCATCTCGGCGACGCTCATCTGCGCGGCGAGCAATTTCGCCCGCTCCGGCGTGTCCACGCCGTAGAAGCAGGAGTGGCGGGTCGGCGGGCTGGCGATCCGCATATGGACCTCGCGGGCGCCGGCCTCGCGCATCATCTGCACGATCTTGAGGCTGGTCGTGCCGCGCACGATCGAATCGTCGACCAGGACGATGTTCTTGCCGTGGATCAGGGCCGAATTGGCGTTGTGCTTCAGCTTGACGCCGAGATGCCGGACCTGGTCGCCGGGCTGGATGAAGGTGCGGCCCACATAGTGCGAGCGGATGATGCCGAGCTCGAACGGGATCCCGCTCTGCTGGGCATAGCCGATCGCCGCCGGAACGCCCGAATCGGGGACGGGCACGATCAGGTCGGCATCGACCGGGCTCTCCTTGGCGAGCTCGGCGCCGATCCTCTTGCGGACATTGTAGACCGAATGGCCGTCGATCACGCTGTCGGGCCGCGAGAAATAGATATGCTCGAAGATGCAGGGCTTCGGCCGCCGCGGCGCGAACGGGCGCAGCGAGCGGATCCCCTGGTCGGAGACCTCGATCAGCTCGCCGGGCTCGACGGTGCGCAGATAAGTCGCGCCGACCATGTCGAGCGCCACCGTCTCCGACGCGAAGATGTAGGATTCGCCGAGCCGGCCCATCACCAGCGGCCTGATTCCGAGCGGGTCGCGGCAGGCGATCATCCCCTCGGCAGTCAGGCAGACCAGGCTATAGGCGCCCTCGACCTGCTTGAGCGCGTCGATGAAGCGGTCGAGCAGCGTGCGGTAGCTGGAGGTGGCCACGAGGTGGATGATCACTTCGGTGTCGGAGGTCGACTGGAAGATGGAGCCGCGCCGATTGAGCTCGGCGCGCAGGCGCATCGCGTTCGAGATGTTGCCGTTATGCGCGACCGCGAAGCCGCCGCTCGCCAGTTCGGCGAAGAGCGGCTGCACGTTACGCAGCGCCGTCTCGCCGGTCGTCGAATAGCGGACATGGCCGATCGCCGCGCGTCCGGCCAGCGCGCGGATCACATCGTCCCTGTCGAAATTGCCGGCGACATGGCCCATCGCCCGGTGGCTGTGGAAGGCGCGCCCATCCCATGAGGTCATGCCGGCCGCTTCCTGGCCGCGATGCTGGAGCGCGTGCAGGCCGAGCGCGACGATCGCCGAGGCGCTGTCGGCGCCCCAGATGCCGAACACGCCGCATTCCTCGCGGAGCTTGTCGTCGTCGAAGGGATGGGTGGTCAGCATCGAATCCAAATGCGCTGCGGATGGCGCATATAGTCACCCGATCCTCATCTGTCGCCCCCTCCTTCCGCAGAAAAGCAGCCGGGCAGGGCGGCTTGACCTTGACGTTAACGTAAAGTAACCTCGCCTCCATGCCAGAGACCGCGCTTCATTCGGACTACCGGCAGCCCCGGCATGCCCGCACCTACACGATCACCGAGCTTTGCGAGGAGTTCGGCGTGACCGCCAGGGCGCTGCGCTTTTACGAGGATGAGGGGCTGATCTCGCCCGAGCGCCAGGGCCTGTCGCGCATCTATTCCTGGCGCGACCGCGCCCGGCTCGCCTGGATATTGCGCGGCAAGCGCGTTGGCTTCTCGCTCTCCGAGATCCGCGAGATGATCGATCTCTACGACGCCAATGACGGCCGCGTCGCCCAGCGCCGGCTGACCCTCGAGAAATGCCGCGCCCGGGTCGATGCGCTTGCCAAGCAGAAGGTCGACATCGACGCCACGATCGACGAGCTCGAACGCTTCATCGCCATGGTCGAAGCCTCCGACCTCGGCGTCGCCCGCTGAGCGCGACTCTCGTGCGCCCTTACCGTCATTGCGAGCGTAGCGAAGCAATCCAGTGCGGCAGTTCCGCCCGGCTGGATTGCTTCGTTGCTTCACTCCTCGCAATGACGAATTTGAGTTTCGCTTAGACCATCCATCCTGATCCCAGCCGACAAGGACCCCCGAGATGCCCAGCTATACCGCCCCGGTCGCCGAAACGCGCTACGTGCTGGAGGAAGTGCTCGGCATCGAGCGCTTCTCGAACCTGCCCGGCTTCGAGAATGCGACGCCGGACCTGGTGGAGGCGATCCTCAACGAGGGCGGCCGCTTCGCCGCCGAGGTGCTGGCGCCGCTCAACCGGATCGGCGACGAGCATGGCTGCACCCGCAATCCGGACGGCTCGGTGACGACGCCGCCGGGCTTCAAGGAGGCGTTCGACCAGTTCATCGCCGGCGGCTGGACGACGCTTTCCGCGCCGGAGGAATATGGCGGGCAGGGGCTTCCGACCGTCATCGCC